>CAYMLA010000057.1:0-10557 GCA_964390785.1 uncultured Bdellovibrionales bacterium
AAATTGCAAATGAATATTTTTATATTTTAATGCAATTGATTTTGGCGAATCAGGTGATATTCGAATTTTTTCGCATTCAAGCCAGCGAGTTAATGGACAAATTTCCTGGACTATTTTTCCAATGGCATCAATTGTTTGATCACATCGGTCAATAATTCTTGAAAGGGTGGATGTGTTTGACGAAAGAATAAACTTTTCAAGTGTTTCTAATGCTAGATCATTGACTTCTGATAATTGATTTAAACCATCTAAAATAATGTTTTTGTCTATTAATGGAGCAGCCTCACCAAGATAAAGATATTTTATAAGATTCCATTGAAAAATAAATGATTCATCGAAGTAGGTTTGGTGTTTATTAAGGACACTCTGAACTTCAAAAGAAGGAATTGAATGAATTGATCTAATTGAATGTGAATTAGTCCAGTTGTTGTTGATAAAGCAAAGTATTTCTGTGGTGACACGATCTGATGCGAGTTCATCCGGATGGTCAGCATATATGACGCGACTATTGATTGAGCGTGGTCCTGTTTCCCAAAAGTTGACAGTGGAAAAACTTAAATTTAAGCATGGAGTTTGAGTGAGTGATGCCATTTGAATTGGCGCACTGTCACAGCCAACGAGTAAAAAGGAGCTTGAAATTAAATTCAGTGTTTCATGCAAGTTGGTCTTTCCAACAAAATTATGAATTTGATTGCTCGAAATTTCTGAAAGAGCTTCATCGGCAAGTTGAGTTTCATTTTTTGATCCAATAATATTAATAGGACCTTTAAAATGACAAAGAATTTGTTTTATCACTGTGTTCCACTTTTGTGTAGGGTATGTTTTGTTGTTTGAACTTGCTCCAAGGTGAAAGGTGATGGGTTTATTGAGTGGAACAATTGAATGCGAAATTTGAATTTCCCAATCCGTTGGAATTAAATCAACATTACAGACTTGAGCAAATAAATCACAAAGGTGAATTCGGTTTGGTCGGGCAATTCCTACTTGGGAATAGAAATAGGCACTTGCATCGTCAGGCATATCAAAATAACCATCGTTGTGACGACTGTATCCAAAACAGTTATTTTCTGATGTGGATAATATTTTATTTAAGAAACTGGATAAAGGAGAGAATGTTAAATTATAAATATGAGAATAGTTTTCTGATTTTAAAGAGTTAATCCATTGATCAACTAAAACATGACATTTTTCTGTATCTCCGTCTTCAAGGATGAGAGGTGAAAGCAAAAATTGTGTATCTAAAATACAAACTTTATCAATTTTTGATTGATCAACAAGGGCTTCTGAATATCGTTTTCTTGTTAATACATGAATTTTTGCTGATGGATGAACTCTTTTGATTGCATTAATGACCGGATACGTTTGAAAGATGTCACCGAGTCGTGCGAGTTGGATGATTAGAATTTTCACTATTTATTTGCTCCTTTATGAGTTCATAGATGAGACTGGTTTGTAAAAATTGATTGTTCAACTTTTTATCAGATTTTAATCGCACAAGTGTTTTTTCAACTTTTTTTAAAGATGTGATAAGATAGCTTTCATTTTCTTTATTCAATTTTTACCTCCAAAAAGTTTAAACTCAAAGCGTTTTCGAATTTTGTATAGAATCAATTGCATTTAAATTTGAATTTAAATTTAAAATATCAAACCATTTCATTTTTTCATTGAAATGAATTTTTGAGTCATTTTCATTAATCAAGTTTTTTAAGTGCCATAATCCATTTTTTAAAATTTCGGTTTGATAGGCTGTGAATTTATTTTGATATTCCATTGATAAAATTTTTGGAATTGATTTTTGAGATCTAAGGATAGATTGTGCTAGTAACGCTAAATATATTCCAGGGATTGATTCTATTGTTTTGAGGATTATGTGATTTTCTCCATAAGCACCTGTTTCGAATGGATTGCTCCATCCATAACAGAGTTCAATGATTTGTGTGTTCACTGATGATGCAAAATGTTTTATGCTGGTGTCTGTTGTTACAAGTAAAAAACTTCGTCTTAAAAGGCTTAAGGCTCCAGATAGGCTTAGAAGAGCTAAGTCATGTGAAATTTTTAGTTTTTTTAGAGCATAAGAAATTTTATTTAATCGCTCTTCTTCAAAGGGGGCACCGAGTAATACCAAATTTGAGTTTGGTTCTAAGGATTTAAAGTGATCAATAAATTCAAAAAGAGTTTGAATGGGAATGTCTTTATCTGTTGTGCTCGAAAGAGGTTGAATGGTTATTAAATTTTTTTTACAAAAGGATCTCGCTTCTTCTTTGCCTTCGTTTGTTTCTGATAAGCAATAGGAATGTTTTTCTAAAGGAAGGTGGCATCCGTAATAAAAAAAATCTGAAAAATGAAAGAGTGATTTTTGATCTTTTTGGGTGTTTTTGTTTAAAAACTCAAACCAACTTGAATTGTATTCAACTCTTTTATCTGGAAACAAATTTAAACCAATTTTTGATTTTGAGTTCAATAGATTTGTAAAATAACCGGAGATTTCGTTATTTGTTAAATTAAAAACGATATCGTAGTTTTCTTTATTTAAGGAAATAATTAAGTCCTTTATAAGGTGATAGCTTGTAAAAAGATTTGTGTTTTCACACTTGATTGTTTGTTGTATCAAGGCTCTTTCAAAATGATGAAATTGATTCACATAGGGTAAAAGTTGTTGAATTGATTGACAAGAGTCATTAATTAAAACATGAACTTCTGCGTCTTCATTTGCTTTTTTAAATGCAGCAATTGTTGATGAGTGAATGATGATGTCGCCTAACCTTAAAAGAGAAATAAATAATACTTTCATTTGACAAGTCCCCGTGCAATTTTCCAAATTAGGTATGGTTTATTGGCTTTCTTTATATGATCAAGTTCATTGATGATATTATGAATAGACGAAATTGAGTTTTCACAAGATTCATTTTTAGTTTGTGCGCCTATATTTTTGTTTAGCATCATTGTGCCTCTTGAGGTGAGTGCTAATAGAAGCTTGTTGTAATAGTTAATATTGGTTTGACAGGCTGGGAAAAACAAATAAATTATTCCTGGTTTTTTTGAATGATATGAAATTAGTGGATCGTCATAAAGTTGTTTGGTACTTAAATTTGAAATTATTGTTAGATTTTTTGATAGATCGCAATTCGAGTTGGTTTTTTTAAAAATTTCAATCAATTCTTGATGCATTTCCCAGACAAAAAATTTATGATCGGGAAGTGATTGTAGAGCTGAAAGAATGTGGTAGCCACATCCAAGTCCCAGAATATGAATACAATAATTTTTTATTGGGTTTATATTTTTTGTCCAGATAGAGGCTTCTTTTATCGGGTCTCTTCTTGAGCAGAGATAGTGTTCATTGAGTTTAATGATTTTAAGACCAGAATGAGAACGATTAAATTCAATTTTATTTTCAATTTCTGAGTTGTGTTTTAATCTGTTTAAATAAATTGATTCAAGCATGCTTTAATTCACCTGAAATTTTGTTATATAAGTAAAACGAAGATTCATTTTCAGGATCTATACTTGAAGTTCGATTTAATTCGATTAAACTTAATTTTGTGTTTTTGTTAAGGTATAGAAGTTGTGCCAGTAAATAACTAAATTGAAGATTTAAAGGATAAAGAGAAGAGTATTCTTGTAGTTTTTCTATGATTATTTCATATTTTTGATCTTGTATACTCCAGTTAACTCCAATTTCGAGAGCTGTTTGATTTTCTAAATTTTGATCAAGTGCAGTTGTAAGATTTCCCCATGCTAAGTCGAAATCATTCATGGATCGATTTATTAGTGCTAATCCGACCCATGCTTTGTCATTTTTGGGGTTAATCTCAAGAGCTTCTTTGAATCTTTGTAAAGCCAATTCAATATTGTTTTTTTGGATTTCTAATGTTCCAAAGTTAACCAATAGAGTGTCAGAATTTGGATTTAGTGTATAGGCCTTATTGTAGTGTTCTTCTGCATATTCAAAATCTCCCGATTTAACATAGATATTACCAATATTTTTATATATATCAAATAGAACAGGTGATGGATTTTTAATAAAACTAAGTGCAGATTGATAGTACTTCAACGCTAATTCATCTTGACCAATTTGATAGAAGATTCCAGCAAGAGACGAAAGGGAATGTTCGTTTTGTTCTTCTTTGTACCATTGAAAATAACATTTTAGAGCACTTTGATAGTTTCTTTTTTTTTCAAAACAGAGACCGAGCCATCGTAGAATGTATGAATTAGTGGGGTGTTTTAAAACAGACTGAATGAGTAGCTTAAGAGCCAAATCATATTCGTTGTTTTTGATTAATATTTTTGCATTTTCAACATATGAAAATGTATGAACATCTAAATTTGATTTTTCAGAATGAATTGGTTTTGAGATATTTTTTTCAAGTGAAAACACAGCTTTTGAATTTTTAGTTGTGGGAATTTCAAAAATTGGACTTTGATGATTCTGTTTTTGTTTTATACGTTCTGAAAGAATAAACTGATCATTTTGGATCATTGACTATGCTCTCCCCTCTTTAATGGGTGTTATGTCGTTACTGCTTCAAAACAAACGGCATGTGTATTTGCATTAACAACTCAGTGTCTTAAAATTTTAAAAGCAACATTAATGCCATTGTTTCTTTTGGTGATTTGTGACCGCATGAGATGTCACAGCTAATAGATGTTGTCAGAATTTTGACGCTAGACTGTTGGCTTTTTAGCCCTTTTCAATAAATCGAGAGAATGTCTGTTTTGAAGAATATCCTTTGATGGCTTTTTTTCCGTGCTTAAGTTCTCTTAATGATCTAATGATGTTTGATTTTTGTTCTTCAATTTTTGAAATTAGTAAGAGGTCTTTTTCAAGTATTTCTTTTACTATTTTATCTTTTTTGTTCATTAATTGTTTTATATGATCTTTTTGTGAATTTGTAATTTTTGTTGAATCAATTGAATAGCTGGATTGTTCAATTGATTTATCTAAATACTGAATTATATTTAAAATATCTTCTCGTTCATCATAGAAGATATCGAGGGAGTCAAAGTTTCCATTTGTTACTTTTAAAATTTCATTTTTGTTTAGTTCTAGAAATTTTAATAAATAGTGATTTTTTTCTCTGAGTAATTCTGTGATTCGAAACATGTTTCCCCTCCATGGAAAAGATGGTTTTATTCTACTAACTCTCTCCCACTTTTTAACTGTTGAACTGCTTTTTTCCATCCGTCATATAAAGTTTCTAAAATTGATAATACATTTTTTAAAGGTTGTGGATCTCCTGTAATATTTGCTTGAGTGAGTTCGTCAGTCATATACATATAAAGTTGTTCAAGACTTTTGGCGATTTCTTTTCCGATTGAGTGGTCGAGGGTGTTGTTAAGCTCAAGTACTATGTCGTATGCCCGTCCAATATTTGCTCCTCGTTCGGAGATGTTTTTTTCTTCAGTGGCTGATAGAGCAAGCTTGACAAATTTTATAGCTCCTTCATACATCATAAGAAGTAATTTTTCACGACTAGCACTTTGAATTGAAGTTGATTTGTATTTTTGATAAGCAGTTTTCATTTAATTTTTCTTCCTCCTGTCAATTTTATATACAATCGGTTTTCTTTAGATTGTATTGAGTCTAGTATTATTCAGTGGCTGCTGCAAAACATCCATTTTACAGTCCAAATTTCATGCCTCCCATTTGTTGTCCACCAAGTGCAGCCAGTTGTGCGCCTTGAGCATTGAGTTTTGACATTGATTCTTCCAGATTTGCAAATTTTCTTCTTAAAGAAACCTCTTTCTTTACTAATTGTTCTTCTTTTCTTGAAATTTGTTGGTCCATTCGATCTATGTTATGCTGGAGTGAGTTTTTTCTTATTTTTATTTGACCAAATTGAGGATTGAGTAAAACACTAACTGTCGATTTAAGTTTTGGTATAAAACCCGTTGAAAAGCCGTCACCAGAAAAGAACTTTTGGACATCATCTGGATATTTTGAAACAGAAGATAAAAACTTTTCCTGATCAAACTCAAGTGCTCCGTTTCGGTTAAATATAATTCCAAGTTGATTTATTCTTTGAATTTTTGAATCGATACCATAGACAGGATCAATAATGAGTCGTCTTAGTCTTGATTCTATTGTTCGAAGTATTGAATCTCCTCCTAAAGTATGTGAGGTGTCCGTCGATTGATCGAGTTTATTTTGTTGTTGAATAAAATTAAAGACACCATTTATTGTGTCGACAAATTCTTTAACCTTTCCAGTAACGGCTTCAACATCTTCTTTGACTGTTACATTAATTGAACGTCCTGGTGCGGCTTGCTTTAGGTGCACAACAACGCCGGGAATGATGTCATCAAGTTCATTAGAAGGGACTTCAATTTCGAAACCATCGAGTTTAATTATGCCATTTGAAGCCGGTTGGTTATCATCGAAATAGAGATCTCGATCTCCGTCTAAAAAGTAGAGTGTTGGATATTTGATTTCGCTATCTCCTCCAACAGTTTCTCCAGAAATGACTAATTTATATGGGGCATCGGGTGTCTTTCTGTCATTTACTACGGTCGCTCTAATTCCAATTCTTGATTTATTGATGGCGTTTGCTGCCCCTTCAAGAGTGTTGCTATTTTTATTGATATAAACTTCTTTTTTTCCGTCTGGGGTTTCAAATCGAAAATATCCAACGCCGATTTCTGTATAATCCTTATCAGGAAATCCGTTTGTAATAGCGGCTGCTTTATTTGCAAGCTTGAGAACTTCAATGTTCCAGCTTCCTGGAGTAGCGGAAGACGGATCAATGACTCCTTGGACAATATTTGGATCGCCTGAAATGAGTTTTATATCTGAAAATCCTCGAGTGCTGGCAAGCTCTCCAATTGTTCCTCTCATTTTTCCAATTCGGTCTTCTAAGTCTTGAACAAGTTTCAGCTGGTTGTCTTTTTTTGCTTTTTTAACTTCAATGTTTTTTATTGGTATTCGTTCAGCTTCAATCAGTTGGTCAACTAAATTTGGTGGAAGCCCACTATTTATGCCACCGATCGAAATGCCCACCGTAGTCCTCCTGACACAGGTTAATTTTAAAAAAATCTTCTTAGCTTCTATTTTAGTTTTACATATTAATCGAGAGGGGTGTGAGTCAATAATATGACTAGGGTCTATGGTCTGTTGTTGGAAAACTGACGATCTTAGTGTTATCTTCTAATCGTTTGTTTTCAAAGGGCTTTGTTGAGCAGTTTTCCCTTAGGACTTGCGGTTGCTTGTTCTTCTGTGAATAAAGACCAGAGGTCTATTTCAGGTATTCGACGTACAACTTGTCCGCTTGAGTCTTCAATCACAACAAAGTTTTTTTCATTTTTAGAGATTAAACGAACCGTTAACTGACTTTCTGCAATTCCAGGGATAAGCTTTAACTTGTTAACAGCTTCTTTTAACTCTTCAAGGGTCATCGCTCTTTTTTGTTCTTCTTTTCCTTCTCCGTACTCTCTTCGGCCATTAGCGTCTCGATCTGTTGTGTTTTCAGGTCGAACTTCTTTTTTGGGCGCAACAATCTTGTCTTTAATTAATCCTGTTGCGCTTATCATGTTAGCTAATGATTTAACATCCATTTCATTTATTAAATCGGAATTACGCAACGCCACTTTAAGTCTAGTTTTTCTCCTTTTTAAGTAGTGCTTGTTGTGAAATAGATTTAATGGTGCAGATCCGTTGAAGCTATTTCGCAACAGGCACTAAGTACCTCCAGAGAGCAAAAGCTCTCTGGGTAGGTAGGGTACTAAAGACTCGGAAAAGGAGTGACCAAGTCTTTAAATTTAAGATTGGATTCAATGAAGCTTTATAAGGCTTCATTAAACTTCATTTAGCCAAGTAGTCTTAGTGCATTTTGAGGAATGTTGTTTGCTTGAGCTAAGACTCCGGTAGACGCAGACAATAAGATGTTGTTGCGTGTTAATTCTGCAGTTGCTTCAGCGACATCAGTGTCCTCAATTCGAGATCGTGCAGCAGATAAATTTTCTATTGCAACACCTAAATTTTCATTTGTTGATATGAATCTATTTTGGATCGCTCCGAGATTTGCTCGATAACCATTAACTGTAATTTGAGCGGTGTCAATGGCTGTAAGTGCTTCTTGTGCATTTTCTTGTTGACTAAAATCTAAGCCATCAAGACTTAATTCGGCGAGAGTAGCATTGGTTTCGCTGGCATCAAATTTGACTCGATCTTGAAAATCATTGTTGTTAATTCCAATTTGAAATTCAAACATATCACCACTTCCGTCGAGTAATACTGAGCTTCCAAATCGTGTTGTTTCGGCAATTCGTTGGAGTTCATTTTTTAATTGATTAACTTCTTTATTGATAAAACCTCGTTCATTTTCTCCGACTGTGTCTGAGGCGGCTTGGACTCCTAATTCTCTAAACCGAGTTAAAATGTTACTAATTTCGTTGAGTCCGCCTTCAGCCACCTGAACCATTGACATGGCATCGGCAGCATTTCTTTGTGCTTGACGAAAGCTTTTAACTTGAGAATCGAGATTTTTACTAATCGATAATCCGGCAGCATCATCTGCGGCTTTTGTGATTCGTTTTCCTGATGCTAATTGAGCAAAGCTTTTGTCTATGTTTCTTTGACTGCGTGACAGGGAATTTTGAGCGTTGATTGATGCGAGGTTTGTTGAAATTGTTAAAGCCATGATTTTCTCCTTTTTTTAAAAAGGTTGTCCTCTTGAATTTCGAATCACTTGATCCACCTACTGGAACAAAAGTGATTTTGCGTATTCCATTACGCAGATCCTTTTTGTTGAACACGTTAAAATTAATGTGCAGTTCAATAGAAATTTTTTTGTTGATCGTTGGCAGCCACACCAAATGATCAATTGCATGAGACAGGAACTGTCTGTTGCATTTCTAACTTGACTGACAACAGCCCTTTCGGCGAGTTTTTTTCAAACTGAAGTCGAGTCGAGGAAAACTAGACTTACGGCAAGGCAAAACTGGACTTTAGTTTTGTTTTCAGGACTAAAGGAGATGTTTTTTCAAGGTTTAAGTACAGTTTAGATTTAAGTCTGTCTTGACTTATGCCAAGCTATAAAGTTCAAAGAGGTTTATTTTTATTGATGAGGAAAAATAAATGATTTGGTTAATGAGCATTCTTCTTGTGTTAGGTTTATTTTTATTGTTTGTAAGTTCAAATTATTTTGTTGATGGTGCGATTGCTTGTTCAAAAATTATTCGCTTGTCTCCATTAGTTATTGGCATGCTCGTTATTGGGTTTGCAACATCAGCACCTGAAGTGGTGGTTTCTACAATAGCTGCATGGCAAGAAAACTCAGGAATTGCTCTCGGTAACGCTTATGGGTCAAATATTGCTAATATCGCTTTAATACTTGGTTTGACGGCACTGATGGCACCAGTTTTGTTTAAAACAGCAATTTTAAAAAAAGAATTACCGATTTTAATGGGTGCGACATTGATTACTGTCGTCATTTTATGGGATGGATATTTGTCTCGATCTGAAGGGGTTATATTACTATTATTATTTTTCTTTTTTATTGTTTCAGTTCTGTTTGAAATTCATTTTTCAAAAAAAAAATTAAAAGAGAATTTAAATTTTATTGATCAAACTAAGGATATAAATTCTTTATCAGGAATAAAAGCGATTGTCTATTTGGTTGGTGGTTTCTTTTTTTTAATATTAAGCTCGCAAGTGATTGTATATAGCGGAACGTTTATAGCAAAATATTTTGGTTTAAGTGATTTTTATATTGGTCTAACAATTATAGCCTTAGGCACATCTTTGCCCGAATTATCTTCGTCTCTTGTGGCAGTAAAAAAAGGTGAGCATGAAATGGTT
This sequence comes from uncultured Bdellovibrionales bacterium, assembly GCA_964390785.1. Taxonomy (GTDB): domain Bacteria; phylum Bdellovibrionota; class Bdellovibrionia; order Bdellovibrionales; family CAYMLA01; genus CAYMLA01. Next base: position 9,797 of record CAYMLA010000057.1, read on the forward strand.
ATTGGAAATATCATTGGTTCAAATTTGTTTAATACATTATTGGTTGTCGGGATTGCTGGCTTGATTTATCCGACTTCAATCCAGGCTGAAGTTGTGTTTAGAGATGTTTTTTTTATGTGTGTCTTGACGGCGTTGTTATTTGTTTTTGGATTTAGCGTTAAAGGTTCAGGAAAAATAAGTCGTCGACAGGGCTTTTTTCTTTTGTGTTTATTTGTGCTTTATATTATTGGGTTGGCTTTAACAATTTAAATTGCGGATGTAGAGCATAACATGGCATGCAGAAATCAGATTTAAGAGAAATTAATTTAAAAAACACTGAAAATCAAAAGGTGATTATTGTTGGCAGTTAAAAAAGTTCGCGTTACAATTTCAATATTTAGTGGCTGTTTTGCAGCAGCCACTAAGTGGTCATTTCGCAACAGACCTTAATTAGGGGGGGATATAATATGGCTCGTTTTGTTGAGTTAACTCGAATATCTGGTGGTTATGTTGTTGTGAATATTGATGAAATTCTTTCTATTGTTGAAACACACACAAGAAAGATGGTGGTTAAAGACTCAAGCTTTCAGGGGCCATATTCTATTATTAATTTTAAACAGCTTCATCGTCGGGTTCTTGTTCGAGAGCAAATACCTGAAATTAATAAAAAATTTATAAATCGCCCTGAAAAAAATCTATGGTAATGGGCGAATAGTATTTTCCAGCTTGCCTAGTGGCTGCTGCAAAATAGTCAAATTTGAGGCGTGCGAGTTCAAATCGAA
>CAYMLA010000058.1:0-10473 GCA_964390785.1 uncultured Bdellovibrionales bacterium
ACAGGTGGGGGATTTAAAAAATTCTTAAATGGTGAAACAGATATAAGTAATGCATCACGAACAATTAAGGATTCTGAGGCGGAATTAGCAATTGAAAATCAAATCGATTACATTGAGTTGCCCGTTGCTTATGATGGAATTTCGATTGTTGTGAATAAAGAAAATGATTGGATCGATTACTTATCAGTTGAAGAGCTTAATAAAATTTGGAAGCCAGAATCTTCTGTATCAACATGGAAGGATATTCGAGATCAGTGGCCAAATGAACCAATTAAACTCTATGGACCAGGCACAGATTCTGGAACATTTGATTATTTTACAGAAGCAATCAATGGTCAATCTCAGGTGAGTCGTTCTGAGTTTACTAAAAGTGAAGATGATAATGTTTTAGTTCAGGGTGTCGCTGGTGATAAATATTCATTGGGTTATTTTGGTTTCGCCTATTATATTGAAAATGCAGATAAGATAAAAATTGTTCCAATCAAAGACGGTGAAAGTTCCCCTGTTGCTCCGAGTGAAGAAACGATCAATGATGGGAGTTATACGCCTTTATCGAGACCTGTTTTTATTTATGTTTCAAAGAAATCATTGGAACGTTTAGAAGTGCGGTCATTTGTGGAATTTTATCTTGAAAAAGCTTCAAATCTTGTTTCAGAAGTAGGATACGTGTCCTTACCTTCCGAACAGTATAAAGAAGGCTTAGAAAAACTGAAGTAATAATAGTAATACACTGAAGTGATAATTTGATCGATAACGATTGGTCTTATGCATGAAAATGTTTTCAAAAGTTAAACTCATTGATTTACTGGTTCATCATTTTTTGTTTGTTTTTGTGCTTTTTACTGTAGGGGTTACAGTAACTGTTGTTTTTGTTTTAGGGAATGAGGCTGTCCCCTTTTTTTTAGAAGTTTCCTTAATAGATTTTTTAACGGGAACAAAATGGGAACCATTGTTAGAACCTAAGTCTTTTGGCGTTTTGCCATTGGTGTTCGGAACCTTTTTAATTGTTATTGGGGCTGTTTTAGTTGCTCTTCCAATTGGTTTGTTAACAGCCATTTTTATGAGCGAATATGCATCTCATTCGTTGCGCTCGGTTGTTAAGCCCGTTTTGGAAGTTTTGGCAGGAATTCCAACGGTTGTTTATGGATACTTTGCTTTAACTTTTATTACTCCTCTTTTAAGATCGGTGATTCCAGGGGTTGATGTGTTTAATGCAGCAAGTGCAGCACTTGTTGTTGGCATTATGATTTTGCCAATGATTTCTTCTTTATGTGATGATGCTTTTAGGGCTATACCGCGTTCATTAAGAGACGGAGCTTATGCGTTGGGGGCAACATCTTATGAGGTGATTTGGAAAGTGGTGATCCCAGCTAGCTTTACCCGAATTGGGGCGGCTCTCGTTTTGGCTGTTTCCCGAGCGATTGGAGAAACAATGGCCGTAACATTGGCTGCTGGAGCCACTCCAACATTGAGTTTTGATGTTTTTGGAAGTGTCCAAACGATGACGGCTTATATTGTTCAAGTGGCACTAGGTGACACTCCTGCTGGAGGCATTGAATACCAAACATCTTATGCAGTTGGAGCTCTATTGTTTGTTATTACTTTTGTTTTAAATATTTTTGGTAATGTTTATATTTTTAAAGCGGGCAGAAAATTTTCATGAAAATTTTAAGTCGAAGAAGAAAAGAATTTTTGTTTAAAAAAGTTTGTATCGGATTTACATTGTTTTCTGTTTTTGTGCTTTTTGTTCTTTTAGCTCAAATTATCTTTCAAGGATGCACTTGGTTGAATTGGAATTTTTTAACAAGTTTTCCTTCACGATTTCCCACTCAAGCTGGTCTTATATCGGCTCTTTATGGGTCTATTTGGGTGATTTCTTTGACCGCTTTTTTTGCAATTCCTTTTGGCGTGTCAACTGCTGTTTATCTTGAAGAATACGCTAAAAAAAATTTTTTGAATCGTTTAATACAGATTAATATTGCCAATCTTGCGGGAATGCCATCGATCATTTATGGTTTGATAGGATTGACTGTTTTTGTTCGTTATATGCACATGGGTCGAAGCATTTTAGCAGGGAGCTTGACTCTTGCTTTGTTGGTCGTTCCGATTATTATTATCTCTTCACAAGAAGCAATACGTGCAGTTCCAAGCAGTTTACGAGAGGCAGCTTATGCCCTTGGGGCAAGGCGGTGGCAGGTTGTTCTTGGACAGGTTCTTCCTGCGGCATTGCCCGGAATTATGACAGGAGTTATTCTTTCGATTTCGAGGGCAATTGGTGAGACCGCACCCTTAATTGTTATTGGTGCTCTCAGTTATGTTGCTTTTGTGCCAAATGGTCCAATGGATACGTTTACGGTTTTACCTGTTCAAATTTATAATTGGGTTGGAAGACCGCAGCATGATTTTCATTCTATTGCTGCGGCTGGCATTATAGTGCTTTTGGTGGTTTTGCTTTCAATGAATTTTGTGGCTGTTTTGATTCGAGAAAAATTTCAAAAATATAAACTGGATTAAATAAAGTGAGCTGTTATGGGTAATGAAAAAACGGATGTGATTTTTGAAGTTAAAAATTTTTCAGTTTTTTACAATTCTATTTCTGCAGTTTGTAATGTTTCTGTAAATTTTAAAAGAGGATTAGTGACTGCGGTTATAGGTCCTTCGGGTTGTGGAAAGAGCACTTTGCTTCGATCATTAAATCGAATGAATGATTTTATTCCAGGAATTTCTTTTTCTGGAGAAGTTTTCTTTTTAAATAAAAATCTTTATTCTTCTGAAGTTGATCCTGTTGATATTCGGAGAAAAATTGGAATGGTTTTTCAGAAGCCAAATCCTTTTCCTAAATCCATCTATAATAATATTATTTGGGGTCCTCAAATTAATGGATTTAATAAAAATGGGGACGAACTTGTTGAAACATCGCTTAAAAAAGCAGCTTTGTGGGATGAGGTTAAAGATCGTTTGCATGATTCTGCTTTAGCATTAAGTGGAGGCCAACAACAAAGACTTTGCATTGCTCGAGCCTTGGCTATGGAGCCAGAAGTTATTTTAATGGACGAGCCTTGTTCGGCTCTTGATCCAAAAGCAACAGCTCGAATTGAGGATCTCATTGGAGAGCTTTCAGGTAAATACACAATTGTGATTGTAACTCATAATATGCAGCAGGCGGCAAGAGTGTCTGCTGATACTGTTTTTATGTATGAGGGTGATCTTATTGAAAATGGTTTGACATCTCAACTCTTTACAAAGCCTAATAATAAAAAGACAGAAGATTATATTACAGGTCGATTTGGGTGATTAAAGGAAGTGTGTTATGGGTAAGCATTTAGAAAATGAACTTGATCGATTAAAAAAACAACTATTATCCCTGAGTGTGGAGGTTGAGTCTGCTCTTCGGCGTTCTGTGCGAGCTATTAATTCTAAAGATGTTAAGTTAGCTGAAGATGTTATTAAATATGATCGGACGATTGATTTAAAAGAAGTTGAAGTTGAAGAAAATTGTTTAAAAATTTTAGCTCTCCATCAACCGGTTGCAATTGATTTGAGATTAGTGGTTGCTGCCCTTAAAATTAATAATGATCTTGAACGAATTGGTGATTTGGCGGTGAATATTTCTGAACGTGCAATTTACTTGGCTCGTGATCTTAATCCTATTGAGTATCCTTTTGATTTTGAATCAATGGCAGTAAAAACAATCATTATGCTTAATAAGGCCATTGACGCTTTAATGTTGATGGATGCAAATTTGGCAAAAAGGGTTTGTAAAGATGATGATGAAATTGACGAAATGAATCGAAACATGTACGGTAAGATTTTTTCTGAGATTCGAAAAAAACCTGAAGATGTCGACACTTTAATCCACTATCTTTCAATTTCTAGGCACCTTGAACGAATTGCTGATTATGCGACTAATATTTCAGAAGATATTATTTATATGATTGATGGGGAGATTGTTCGGCATAAGCCTGAGAATTTTAAGCCCATCTAGTGGCTGCTGCAAAACAGCCAACTTCTTCGTTGGCTTCGCTCAAATCTCACTGCGACGTACTTAATCCAAAACAGCTAACTTTTTAGTGACGGATTCTTAGTCGTTCGTAAAGCAAAATACTTGTTGCAATGGTTGCATTTAAAGATTCAACTGAGCTTGAAATTGGAATAGAAACTGTGTTTTTATATTGTGAGGGCACTCCCTTTCCTTCTTCTCCAACAAGGATCATTGGGTTTGATGGCCATTGAAATTTGGTAAGAGAAACTCCGTTTTTATCAAGCGTAATGGTTTGAAGAGGAAGATCTTGTATCGATGGTCCATTATATAATCGAGTTGAAAAAACGCATCCGCTAGAGCTTCGAATGGCTTTTGGATGAAACGCAGAGGCTGCTTCTTTAAGTAAAACAACGTGTTCAATTTCAAAAGCACAGGCTGATCGAATCAAAGATCCCAGATTGAGAGGGTCTCCGAGTGGAATAAACAGTGTTGATCCAGATGGGTGGGGGTGAGTCCATAGAGGCAAAGAAGGAGTGTTAACCAGTAACAGTGGATGTTTTGTTCCCATGATGTCTAATTGATTAAATAATTGACGATCGAACAGGGTTGTAGGAACTGTTGTGGGAGCATTTAATTCAGGAAGACGAGAAGACGTGAGAATTCTTTCAATTTGAACTGGAGGGTTTTCTTTTTGACGATGACAATAGTCAAGAAGTTCAGAAATAATTTTAGCTCCACTGATAATGCATTTTTTTTGTTTTTTTATTCCTTGTGCATGATTTAATTCGATGAGTTTTTTGAATTCTTGATTATGGTGACTATCAATTGTTTTGTTCATTTAAAGGCCTTGTGTGTTGTTCATTTTTTGGTAAACCAAAAGTCTTCTTTTGTGAGAAGTTTGTGGAATTTTATAGGAAATATCTTCAACGAGTTCAAAATATTTTTTCCATTCTTTTTCGGCGCGCAAAATTTCTGGATCAACGTTTGGCCCTTTCATAAAATAAACTTTGCCTTTCGTTTGAAGGCATTGGGCAATATGAGATAAGGTATTTTTAATCTCTTCAACAGCTCGTGTAATAACTCCATTGACGGGATAGAAAAAGTCTTGATCAATATTTTTTCCAATGATGTCAAGCTCTTTAAGTTGTAAAGTTTCACGGGTGTGCTTGAGAAAAAGGACTCTTTTTTGGACGCCTTCAGCTAAAATGATCTTTTTTTGGGGATAAAGAATTTTTAAGGGTATGCCTGGAAATCCAGCTCCAGTTCCAAGATCTAACAGCGGAAAGGTTAAAGTGGTGATTTCATTAATCCAAAGGCTATCAATAAAATGTTTTATGGCAACATCTTTTAGAGTGGTTAGGCGAGTGAAGTTTTCACTTTTTTGGCTCTCCATAAGAAGAAGATAAAACTGAGTCAAAATTTGACGTTTGTTGTGAGGAAAGTGTTCTAGTCCATGATTGCGAAAAATATCAGCAATTCGATCGTCGGTTTCATGAAAAGAATATGTTTTTATAGGCACAGAAGATTTTTTCTTTTCGAGTGTTGATTTTTTTTTCTTTTTTATTCCCTTAGAATAAGGGTTCCAATTTTCTTTGTTCTTGTGCGCCATATCACTGTTTTTCCTACGGAGAAATTGCTGCAAAGTCGTCAAATTTGAGACGTATGAACTCAAACAAAGGCTAATTTGTAACAATCACTATTGAGTAGCCGTTAAGTATTCGTTGATTATGAGGATATCTTATCTCATAATGCCTATTATGTTACACGATCAATTAAAAAAAATTCAAGAAGAAGCATTGCTGGCCTTTCAAACTGCAAAAGATACAAAGCAACTGTATGATTGTAAAGTGAAATACCTCGGAAAAAGTGGTTTGTTTTCAGGATTGATGAAACAAATGGGCTCACTTTCAAAGGAGGAACGTCCTCTTTTTGGAAAAGAGGTTAATATAGTCAAAGCACAAATAGAAGAAAGTTACGAGAAACATGTTAAAATACGAGAAGAAGAAGAATTAAGGATAAAGTTAAGTAACGAAAGAGTTGACATGACTTTGCCTGGACTTAAAAGGTCAATGGGGGCGATTCATCCGATTCATCTTGTTATTCGTGAAATTGTTGATATTTTATCGCACATTGGTTTTAGTGTTCGTACAGGGTTTTCTATCGAGCATGATCGTTTTAATTTTGAAGCTCTTAATATTCCTGCAGACCATCCCGCTCGAGATATGCAAGATACTTTCTATATTGATGAGTTTCATGCTTTGCGGCCTCATACGAGTCCAATACAAATTCATACTTTGTTAAATGAAGCTCCACCCATTCGAGTTTTAGCTCCAGGTCCGGTGTATCGATGTGATAGTGATGTTTCTCATTCGCCTCATTTTCATCAAATTGAGTGTCTGTTGGTTGATCATAAGGTTTCGATGGCTGATTTAAAAGGAACAATTAGTTATTTTGTTCGAGGTTATTTTGGTCAAGATATCAAGACAAGATTTAGACCAAGTTTTTTTCCATTCACTGAGCCATCGGCTGAAGTGGATTGTTCTTGTCCGATTTGCAAGGGCAAAGGATGTCGAATGTGTGGTCAAAGTGGATGGATTGAAATTGGTGGTTCTGGGTTGGTTAACCCGAATGTATTTAAACATTGTGGTATTGAGTATCCTAAATGGCAAGGATTTGCTTTTGGCTTTGGTATTGAGAGAATGGCTATTATTAAATATGGCATTGAAGATATTCGATTATTTTTTGAAAACGATATTCGATTTTTGGAGCAATTTTAATTATGAAAATTTCCCTTAATTGGTTAAATGAATTTGTTGATGTGTCTGACTTTTTTGAATCGCCTCAAAATCTTGCTGATTTATTAACAAAAGCAGGTTTGGAAGTCGAGGAGCTAGAAGATTTAGCAAGACAATTTAAAAATGTGGTGATTGGTTCAATCATTGAAAAATCTAAACATCCTCAAGCGGATCGCTTGTCTTTTTGTCAGGTTTCAACTGGAGATGGGGTTGTTCATGAGATTGTTTGTGGAGCTACAAATCATCAAACGGGTGATTGTGTTGTGGTTGCTTTGCCTGGTGCAATTTTACCAGGTGAGTTTGAAATAAAGAAAAGTAAAATTCGAGGGGTTGAGAGTTCAGGTATGCTTTGCTCGTATGCCGAATTGGGTTTAGAAATTGAAAATGAAGAAAAGAGTGAAGGCATTATTATTTTACCAAAAGATGTTGTTGTTGGACAAAGTTATTCTGAGTATATGGGATTTAATGACATTGTTTTTGATTTAAAGGTGACTCCTAATCGTTCAGATTGTTTAAGTCATTTTGGACTTGCACGAGAGATTTCGAGTCTTTTGGCGCGTCCTTTGAAAAAAGTAAAGCATCAATTTCAGTTTTCAAAAGAGTCTTCAAAAAAGTATATGAATTTAAGTGTCTCTGCGGCAGAGCTTTGTCCAAGATACAGTGGAAGAGTGGTGTTGAATGTTAAAGTCGGTCCAAGTCCAATTTGGATGAAAAATCGTCTAGAATCTTTAGGTATTCATTCAATTAATAATATTGTCGATATAACGAATTATGTCATGCTTGAATTTGGACAACCCCTTCATGCCTTTGACTTGCGTTTTATTGAGGGCAAAGAAATTATTGTTCGAAAATCCAATTTAGGAGAAATGTTTGTTTCGTTAGATGGAACAGAGATGAAGTTGGCAGGCGACGAACTTGTGATTTGTGATACTCAAAAAGTTGTTGCGCTTGCCGGAGTCGTTGGAGGAAAAAATTCAGGCATTCAAGATGACACAACGGATGTTTTTATTGAGTCTGCCTATTTTATTCCTTCTATAGTGAGAAAAACATCAAGGCGTCTTGGAATTGAAACAGATTCTGCTTATCGATTTTCAAGAGGAGTTGATCCTGAGGGCACACTAAGAGCAATGAATCGAGCTGCTCAATTAATGTTCGAATTGGCTCAAGGCAAAATACTTGGTGATCATCATGATTTTTATCCTCATCCAGTGGAACAACCTGTTATTGAAACATCATTAGAGAGCATTACTTTAGCTCTTGGTTATGAAATTAAATCGGAAGAAGTTGAACACACATTAAAACAGCTTAATTGCCAAGTAAAAGTTAAAAAAAATGATGTTTACGAAGTGATTCCTCCGGCCTATCGATGTGATTTGTTGATGGAGGTTGATCTTTTTGAAGAAGTTGGTCGCTTGTTAGGTTATGATCGAATTCCAGAGCGATTGCCCTTGATGAATATTACTCCTAAGTCACATTCAATGAATTTTAATTTTGAAAGACAAATTGTTAATCACATGCAAGAGTTTGGTTTTTTGCAAGCAGTGAATTATGCTTTTTATAGTGAGAAGTTTGCAAATGATTTGCTTGGTTCTTTGGATGTTTTGAGAAAGACGGGATTGATTGTTCCTGACGAACCCGTTAGGTTGATTAATCCGCTTAATGAAGAGTTAAATGTGATGCGGACATTTTTGACACCAAGCTTGGTTAAAAATGTTGCTCATAATTGTCGACATGGAATCAGTGGGGGACAGTTGTTTGAAGTGGCATCTGTATTTTCAAAAAATCCTGAAGGAGAATATAAAGAAAATTTTCGTTTAGGGTTATCTGTATGGGGTCAAGAGGATAAATCGGTTTGGAAGGATTTAAAAAATCAAAATTCAATGCCAACGGTGTTTAAAATTAAGTCTGCGATAGAAAATCTTTTGTTTCGTTTGAGATTTCATTCATTTCGTTGGGAGAATTTTGAAAATCCAATGGGTTTTCTTCATCCTGGTCGAAGTGCGATACTTTTTGTTGAGAATAATAAGATTGGTTTTGTTGGAGATTTAAATCCCATTTGGTGTAATCAGTTGGATATTCGTTTTCAGTGTGCTTTTGGTGAGATTGATTTAGACCGCTTATCGCAGGGATTTCCACGATCGATTAAGGCTAAGAGCATTTCAAGGTTTCCTGTTGTTGAACGTGATATTGCTTTTGTTATGCCTGAGTTTTTGCCTGCAGGGGATATTGTTTTTGAGATGTATAAAAAGGGTGGAAAAATTTTAAAGGCGGTTTTTCCATTTGATGTGTATCAGGGGGAAAACTTAGATGCTGGACAAAAGTCTGTGACATATCGTTTGATTTTTCAAGATAATCAAGCCACTTTGTCGGAAAACCAGATTTTAGACCTACAAAAGAATATAACTAATGCTGTTTGTAGTCGATTTTCTATTTCCGTGAGATAATAAACTTGAAAGTTTTCAAGGGTTTGTTAGCCTATTAGAGGAAGTCTTTTTAATTTGAACAATAACAAGAGGAGTAAAATTCATGACAGGTCAAAATGTAAGTCGTTCGACAATGACAAAGGCTGACATTGTCGAAAAGGTTTATGAGAAGATTGGCTTTTCCAAAAAAGAAGCTTCAGAATTGGTTGAGCTTGTTTTTGATTCTCTTAAGGGAGTTTTAAAAAGAGGAGAAAAGGTTAAGATTTCAGGATTTGGAAATTTTGTTGTAAGAGAAAAGAAGGAGCGAATTGGTCGAAATCCTCAAACAGGAGTTCAGATTTCAATTAGCGCACGACGAGTGTTAACGTTTCGACCGAGTCAGGTGCTTAAAGCAGTGTTAAATGGTGAAGCGGTAACTCCGGAGATGGATGATTAATTGATGGATGAAGTTGTAATTGATGTTGAAGACCGACAACAGTCGATTGAGTCTGTTGTTGATGCATCAAATTTGACATTACCAGTATCAATTTGTGATGAGTTGTTATTAGTTGAACTGGATGGAATTCCTAATAAGTTAGCTTTTAAGATCGGTGAAGTGGCTGAGTTATTGTCTGTTAAGCAATATGTTTTACGTTATTGGGAAAGTGAATTTGATCAGTTGAAGCCTCAAAAATCTCGTAATGGTCAACGTGTTTATACGCGTAAAGATGTAGAGGTTGCTTTTTTAATAAAAAAATTACTTTATCAAGATCGATTTTCTATTGAAGGTGCCCGATCAGCTTTAAAGGGTTTACGTTTTGATGTGAAAAGACAAAAAAGTTTGGATCAACAAAAACAGACACTTAAAGATGTTCGATCACAGCTTGATGATTTATTAAGTGAATTGCGGTCTCTAAAAGAAAAATTTATTTAATGCTTCGATAGTTTTACTTGATTTTTTGGTGGATAATTATTAGCTTCGGTTTTTGTTCTTATTCGGCGCGTGGCGCAGCCTGGTAGCGCGCTACTTTGGGGTAGTAGAGGTCGCTGGTTCAAATCCAGTCGCGCCGACCATTCTTGATAAAAGGCCACTTTGTGTCCTCCTCACCCCGAAGGGTTGATGAGGTCTCAAGGTGGCTTTTTTTTGTTCCCAATTCCAGATTATACCGTTTGATGGAAGGAAAAAAGGAACTCTTTCGAGGCAAGGCACCCCTGCCCCTTGTCGAGGCAGGGGTGGGGGATTGAAAAGGATCAAGAGAGACAACGATTTCAAGATCAACACCCTCATCTGAGG
>CAYMLA010000059.1:0-10463 GCA_964390785.1 uncultured Bdellovibrionales bacterium
AGGCTCGGCAAGAAGCAATGCGAAAGGTCATTTATATAGAAGAAGAAATTCGTTCTGAAGCAGAAAAAAATGGTAAAAAGATATTAAGTCAAGCGTTGTCTCGCTATGCGGGAGAATATGCGGCAGAACGAACAGTTAGCGTTGTTGCCCTTCCTAATGATGATATGAAGGGGAAAATTATTGGGCGAGAAGGACGAAATATTCGGACAATAGAATCATTATGTGGAGTTGATTTAATCGTTGATGATACTCCTGAAGCTGTTGTGATTTCTGGCTTTGATCCCGTAAGACGAGAAATTGCTAAAATTGCTTTAGAAAAATTGATAGAGGATGGTCGAGTTCATCCAGCTCGAATTGAGGAAGTTGTTGAGAAAGTTAAAGAGGACTTATTTAAATCGATTAAAGAGGATGGGGAAAAGGCTGCACTTGATTTGGGTTTGACGGGGATACATCCTGAAATTATTAAATTGATTGGTTCTTTAAAGTATAGAACATCATTTACACAAAATAATTACATTCATTCCATTGAAGTTGCTTTTCTTTCAGGAGTAATGGCTGGAGAATTAGGAGCGAATGTAAAAAAAGCACGTCGAGCAGGACTTCTTCATGATGTTGGTAAAGCATTAGATCATAGTATGGAGGGAAGCCATGCTGTTATTGGAGCAGAAATTTTAAAAAAATATGGAGAGAATGAAGATATATGTCATGCAGTGAGATCGCATCATGAGGATGAAAAACCGAATTCCGTATTGGCTCATTTAGTGATGGCTGCAGATGCTTTAAGTAGTGCTCGTCCTGGAGCAAGACGATCGATGGTTGCTTCCTACATTCAAAGGCTTGAGGATTTGGAGTCTATTGGAAATAGTTTTGATGGAGTCATTAGAACCTTTGCTATTCAAGCTGGTCGTGAGATTAGAGTTTTAGTTGAAAGTAGTCGTGTGACGGACGATCAGGCATTGCTGTTAAGTCATGATATTGCTCGGAAAGTAGAAAGAGAGTTGGCTTATCCAGGCCAAATTAAAGTGACTGTTGTGAGGGAAACGCGCTCTGTAGAGCATGCACGATAGCAGATTCTCATCGCTTTGGGTATAATAGGGAAGTTGGCTGTTTTGTAGCAGTCTTACTTGGTACCTAGTGTAAAATAAGGAAGGGAAAAAATGTTTTTACCCATTAAAGAACAAATGAAGGTTTTGCTCAAAGGCGTTGTCGATTGTGTTTCTGAAGTTGAGTTAAGGAAGAAACTTGAAAAGAGCTTTTCAACAGGCGTACCTCTTAAAGTTAAATTGGGTGCAGATCCAACTCGCCCCGATCTTCATTTGGGTCATACAGTGGTTTTAAACAAGTTAAGAGATTTTCAAAAACTTGGACATCATGTTCAGTTTTTAATAGGAGATTTTACAGCTCAAATTGGTGACCCAACCGGAAAAAATGAGACTCGTCCTCAACTGACCTCGGAAGATGTTAAAGACTATTCGATCACTTATGCTCAACAAGTATTTAAGATTTTAGATCCTGAAAAAACAGAAGTGCTTTATAATTCGACATGGTTTAATGAGTTTAAACCATCTGATTTTATTAAGTTAACAAGCCATTATACTGTGGCTCGAATGTTAGAAAGAGATGATTTTGAGAAACGATATAAAAAGGGTGAGTCTATTTCTATTCATGAATTTTTATATCCTTTGATTCAGGGTTATGATTCATTTGCAATGAAGTCGGATATTGAACTTGGAGGAACAGACCAGAGATTTAATCTTTTGGTGGGGAGAGATATTCAGAAATCATATGGAATGCAACCTCAATGTATTATGATGTTGCCTTTACTTATTGGGCTTGATGGTGTTCAAAAAATGTCAAAAAGTTGTGAGAATTATATTGGAGTTAATGAGTCTGCAACAGATATTTTTGGAAAAACGATGAGGCTTTCTGATGATCTTATGTTTGATTATTATGAGTTGCTTACAGATAAAACTTCAGATGAGATTACTCATTTAAAAAAAGATGTTCAATTGGGTGAAAAACACCCTAGAGACTTAAAAGTTCAGTTGGCTCGTTATTTTGTTTCTCAATTTTATAATGAACAAAAAGCTCATCAAGCTGAACAGGAATTCAATCGAATTTTTGTAAGTAAAGGTTTGCCAGATCAAATTCCAGAAAAATCAGTTCATGCACATAGCATTTGGGTTTGTCGTTTTTTGGTTGATTTGGGTTTAGCCGATTCAACCAGTGATGCACGTCGTTTGATAAAAGGGCGTGCTGTAGAAAAAAATGGAGAAAAAATTCTTAATGAAAATATTGAATTGAATTTAGAAAGTGGAAAAGAGTATATTTTTAAAGTGGGTAAAAAGAAATTTTTAAAACTTTTTGTTCATTAACAGTAAGGATCAGAGCAATGAAGGTGAAATTTGTTCCAATTGATAAAGAGATTGATATTGAGCCAAATGAGACTTTGCTTCAAGCAGCCAAAAGAAATGGTGTTTTTATTAAGTCTCTTTGCGGGGGGATGCCCTCTTGTGCAGAATGTCGGGTTAAGGTATTAGATGGTGAACACAATGTAATAAAACCAACAAAAAAAGAATTGAATTTGATAGGCACGTCTTATTTTATAGATAATCGGCGCTTAGCCTGTCAGCTTCGTTGTTTTGGGGATATTACTATTGATATTACTGAGCAAATTGAAAAATTGCAAGTTGCTACAAAGCGTCCACAGGGGACTAAAACCATTGTTGACGATTCAAGGGCGGTGAGAGGAACTTTAATTTTAGAAGATCAAGATATTAAAGTTTCAACTCAAAATTTTGTTGATGTTGAAGAAAAAAAAGCGGCTGAACTTGAAGAAAAGAGAATTAGAAATCAATTGTTAAAAGAGCTTAAAACTAAAAAGTTAAAATAGAGGTTATTGCATACTGTGATGTACTTAATGTGCGCCTTGTTCGATTTGAGCTCCGCGCCTCAAATTTGATTATTTTGCAGCAGTCACTATTTTAGTGGTTGGTGTGATATAAGAAGAGTGGCTTTTTATAAATGAGTGGTTGTTTAAAAGCAGTTAATACATGAGGATAGATTGAAAATGAAATATCATTTAAAGTTTATTTTTTTTATAAGAAATCAAATTAAAATTTTATTTCTTCGAGCAAGCGATAATGATAAAGGTATGGCTGTTTTAATGATTGTTATTACAGCAGCATTGCTTTCGACCATGTTAGTAACTAATATTGATTTGATTATTCAACAAAGACGTCAAGTTTATTATATTAACTCTAAAATTGCAGCTAATATTATTAGAGACCGATTAAGTGATTGGATGGATAGTTCGACAGCCATTGATAATACATTTGCACATACTCCTGGTAATCAAGAATTATGTTGGCTCAATCGTGGTGTTGATTGTGATGTTTTTATTGGAAATGTTCAAAGTTTAGGTGTTATTTATTCAGTTTCAAATGAAGTTCTTTTTGATTTTTCTTCAAGTGAATTGGGTTTTTCTTTGGATATTGAAAGTTGCAATACTTTTCATGCTCAAAATGGAAATCAAAATTGTCCTTTTCGTTATGATATTGCTTGGAAGTTAAATTGTTCAGATCAGATCGATTGTTCAAATAAAGGTTATCCTATCATTATTTTAGCTGATTTGGTTTTTAGTCCTGGTCGAGTTATTCCTTTTAATACAAAATTTTATCGTTTAGAAACAGGGGATCTTTAGGTTCTCATTCAACAATCAAATAGAATCAATTTGCTTTATTTAGTGGCTGTTGCTAAATGGCCATCTTCTTCGTTGGCTTTGCTTAAATCTCACTGCGATGTACTTGTATGTAGTGGCTGCTGCAAAACAGCTAACTAAAAAACTTGAGTGTTTTTGTGGGGATAAAGATAAAGTCTCAAACCGGGCAATTTTTTCCTAAATTTCTCAGATTGATTCACCGATAGTGCTTTGTGTGACCAAGTTGTGATTTGGTTGAAATTATATTTGGAGGGATAAATGAAGGAATCAAAACTATTTTTGATTAGTGATGACACCGATCTTATCAGCAAGGCGACTCAATTTTGGGAAATGTGCAGTATGAAAATTCAGATTTTTTCTACTGAACAATGGAATTCAAAGCTCTTAGATCCGAGTTTTTCTCGACATCTTTTAATTGATAAGCCTGAATCTTTATCGCAAGTTGATGTTCAGAATGAAGGAGCAAAAGTTTTACCATTTCCTTCACATGAAGATAGAATGACCAAGGTTGCAACAATGGATGAAGTTGAAAAGCACGCCATTGAAAGTGCCATTTCCGAGTGCCGCGGAAATTTGACTGAAGCAGCTAAAGCTCTTGGAATCGGTAGGGCAACGCTCTATAGAAAGGTAAAAATTTATAATATTGATACTGATATGGCTAGAAGTAAAAAATTAGCAGTATAAAGTTTTTCTTAGATTATTGCGATTGGTGGTTTAGATGAATAAAGCATCTGAGAGTTAATCCGTTTTTTTTGATTGCAAAAAGTTGAAAACTGATGACTTTAAGTTGTAAATAAAACGAAGTGGAGTTCACTTTATGACTAATGACGATCAAGATAAAAAGAATGACAATGTGATTGAATTTCCAAAATCACGCATGAAAAAAGCAAATCGAGCAAGAGGAATCTATCGAAGTCAAATTTGGTTAGCAGCTTCTCTTGCTTCATTGCTTGTATTGGTTACAATTGCAAATAATCAAATTTTAAATGAAAAAAACTTTCTTTTTGAAGAAGACATGAAAAGATCATTGGCTAGTCTCGAAAATCAAGGCTACGATATTGATTGGGAACACATTCTTGCTGGACGATTAGCAAAGTCTGAAGGTCGTGAAATCGCAAGTATAGGAAAAAAACCAAATCCGTTGCAAGATCTTCAGTTTGGTGTCCTTGAAGGGAAATATCTAATTTTGCTTGAGAATCAAAAAGTCAAAGAAATTGAATTTATGGATAATCATGATCAAAAAGATGGTTTAACGTATGTAACTAATCGAATAGAATTTTTGAAGCAACATCAAGGTTTGTTTTCTGTGTCATTTAGTGAAATTGAATTTGCCTATAATGATGTGAAAAAAAACTCAGTAACAGAATTGTATCATTTTCTTGATTCAGATAGTAAGGTTATTGGAAAAGCACAATTTTTGTTTGATTCTTACGGTCGATTGATTCGAATGACTATTTTAGAGTAGTCTGTTTTTTAAGCAAAATCTATAGTCTTAAGGTTTATACAGCTTTTCCCTCGCACTTCCGCGCAAATCTAATCGCATTGAGAATTATCAAAAGGGTTTTTATTACTTTGTATTTTTTCGTTACGGACTATAAATTTATTTGTTAAGGATAAAAAAAAAAATCCGATATATATGTGTGGTACTTAATGATTTTGAATTTCAAAGCAAAGACAACGAAGAGTTTTTTTTAAAAAAAAGGCAGTTTCGTTTAGCTTCACCAATTGATCGAATTGCATCTTTTGTTGTTGATATGGTTTTTTTTATTCCTATTGCTTCATTTGTCATTGCATTGATAAAAAAACAATTTGATTTTTCATATTTATCAGATTCTTTTTTTTCATTATTTACAATTGCCTTTATGAGTTGGTTTAGTGTTATTTTTTTGGGAACACTAATTTCATCTCTTTTTATTAGTTTTAAAGGTGGGACTCCAGGGATGAATTTGTTTCGAATACAAGTTTGTTCTGTTTGGACTGGGGAAAGTTTATGTTTTAACCGTGCATTGCTGCGTTCGTTTGTTTGGTGGATTGAAACAACTCTTTTTTTTGGTTTACCCCATCTTTCAGTTCTATCCATTTTTAATAGGAGACCAATTCATGATCGTCTTTCAGATTCTATTGTCATTTCAAGATCTCGTCGAACTGCTTTTCAGCCAAATTCATCTGAAAAATTGTTTGTTCATTTAAGTGTTTTTTTATTTTTATTTTTTTTATTGTCTGTTTTTAATTTTTCTTCTTCAGATTTTACAGATGATAAACTGGTTTTAATTGAAAATAATGAATCTGAGTTAACGGATTCTTTTCTTTGTTCTGAAGTTGATGAATACTTAAATGAAGATAATGAGAATAAATTAAAATTGAATAGAATTTATTTTGCTTTAAAACTATTTATTACAAATACAATTGATAAGTCTTGTTTAGAAAAAGAAGTTGATGAGCAAATTTGGCAAAAAGAAGACACGTCAGAGGCTTATTTAGCTAAAGCTTTTTTATCAGATAGTGTAGAAAAAAAAAGGGAATATATTGATCAAGTTTGTGTTGGTGGTTTGCAAACAGAGTCATGCACTTTAGGAAAGCTCTATCTTTTAACTCAAATGAATGAGTGGAAACAAGTCTCTGAATCTGTTGATGAATATCAAAAAGTTTCAGGTGATCTTGGAAGGTTGTATTTGGTTCGTTTATATTATGAATTAGGCTCTTATCGTAAGTTATTAGGTTTAATTAATAAAATAAATGGAGATCATTTTATAAATGAATATCTCTCTTATTATCGATATAATTCCTTGTGGAATGTAAGACGATTTCATACGGCCAATCAAGTAGCACAATCAATAGTGGGTTTTTTAAATGAAGATGACCAAGGTAGATTTAATTTAGAAGTTTGCAGAAATGGATTGAGTATTACTTGTAGTTATGCCGATTCAAAATTTTGTAGGGACAGTTATGGAAATGTTAAAGAGTCAGATGCTTTTGAAACAGATTTTCTTTTTTTTGGTTTTGTTAAATATCATGAATGTTTAGGGCGTGGACCTAATTACTTCAAACAAGTTAAACAATATTTAACAAGAAATCAAGAACGAGAGGATTACATTTCTGCTGTTTACCTAGGAGATCAAAATAAATTATTGAAATTAGCTGTTGAAGGTAAGAGTTTGGCATTTCGAAGGATCGCTCAGCTTCAATTATTGAAAGAAATAGAATTACAGAGTTCGTTGTTGAATGCAATTGAAACGGATTGGATGAATTGTTTTCAACGCGATTTTCTTTGGCATGAAGTTGGTTTTGAATTGGTAAAGTTTAAAGTTCTTCGTTTTGAATACAAACAGGCTATTGAGGTTGCTGAAAAACTATTTGAAATTCAAGAATCACATTTTGAGCTAAAAAAATTGATGGCCATTTCTTACTATTATGTTGGTGAAAAAAAGAAGGCTTGGTCTATTGCAAAAAATGTTGGTTTTATTTCAACTTCAAAAGCGAATAATCGATCGATAGCCAGTTTGGACCAATTTTCAGTTGTGTATCAAAAACTATTTAATGAGAATAAAAGAGAACAATGATTATTCCTTTTTTTTCACGTATTTTTAGTTTCGAACTCATTCCTTCAACGTGGTTTTTGGTTATTTTAAATGCTTTTTTCTTTTTAGCACTCTTTGAAGAACAGAATGCGATTCAGTCAGAATTGGAGAGTTTTTTTAAAAATGAATCAGTTGTTCAAACTCAAGCTTATGTTTTTTATAAACACGTTCATAAAAAAAAAGAATCTTATAAACCTTTTTTAAGTCTCTATCTGAATAAATTACTTAAACAAGGTGATATTCAAGGCTATCGATCAATGGCAAGCTTATCCATTCATGATCCACAGTTTAGTGAAATGGCTCTTAATAGTGAGTTTTCAGGGGATAAGGTGGCTCTTAAAGAGTGGAAACAATCTTATAAGAAATTTCTTACGAGACAAAAACAAAGCAGTACATATATTTGGGGATTAAGTTTTTTCAATCAAAATTGGCCGAATTGGATCACTTATCAGTTTATACATGGTGGATTTGTTCATTTTTTAGGAAATGTCTTTTTTTTGGTTGTTTTTGGAGCCTTTCTTGAGTTGATGCTGGGTTCGTTTGTTTTTTTGTTCATTTATCTTTTTTCGGGGGTTGTTGCAGGAATTTCATTTCAAATTTTAACTGGTTTATCAACTTTGCCTCTTGTTGGAGCTAGTGGATCAATTAGTGCTTTAATGGCTTTATTTATAATACTTGTTTGGAATCGAAATGTTAGATTTTTCTTTTGGGCGTTGCCTTTTCGAGGATACTATGGATTTATCTATTTACCGGCTTGGATTACTGCCATTATTTGGCTTTTAACTGATTTGACGGGTTTTATTTCATCATTTAATCAGATTGGTGGTGTGGCCTACGCAGCTCACATTGGTGGTGCAATTGTTGGAACGGTTTTTGGCCTTTTGATAAAAACTTTTTTTAATTTTGAATATCCCTATTTAGTGGCTGTTGCAAAATAGTCAAATTTGAGGCGTGCGAGATCAAATCCAAAATAGCAATAATTTGAAGAAAATTGGAGGCCGGGGAGCTTTTTACTCCCCTTCCAAATTGAAGGTAGGAAATTGGATAGGATCGATGGCTCAATAGGATCCCACGAGGGTGGAGGAGCCGGCGTGTTTTACACAGAACTACTAGAGCAAGCTTGAGACCAATTGAATTGGCGTCATTTTGCTTATGGATAAGGATTTAATTGCATTAGGCCAAAGCCTAGCATTAATGAATTTATTGAGCACGACTAATTAGGGTGCAAATCGACACTAAAATTTGTGTTTGTTTCAAGATCTATAAATTTTTTTTATAGAAGTTTTTCAAAGATAACACTTATCGGGACATAAGATCATGTAAGTGGCTATTTCGCAACAAGCACTATGTACCCTTATTTGTCTATCTATCATTTGACTAATGAAGATTTCGTTTTTTTCCTTTAAGTTTTAAAAAAATAATAAAATCAATAATTTCTGATTGCTAGCAGAAGTGTTTTGTTTTGAAACAAGAACGAGTGTTAAAAAGATTTACACCTATGTTGTTTCGTTTTGAAACAACATTTTCTTTTTTATTAGTCATTTTAATTAGTTAAAAAAAATTCTTTGGGCATTGATTTTGCGTTATCAATTTATGTAGTGGCTGTTTTGCAACAGCCACTGGAGGCTGTGAGTGGTAACAGTCACTGTGTAATAGAGTTTGGAGGAAGTTTTCATGTGGTATAAATGGCTAACAGGTTTTGCTTTGATTATCGTTCTTGCGTTTTTGCAAGCCTGTGGTCCCGAATATGAGCCAGAAGAGCCTTGTGGTTTTGTTCAAAATTCTTATGGTGAAAGGGTTTCTTGGAAGTACAAGCTTCCAGTTAAGATGTATATTCATACTTCTGTTCAAGAAGAGGGCGGAGATAGTGCTGTTGAGGCTATATTGAGGGCTATGGAGTTGATTGAGATGGCTATGGGGAGATCTAAAGGATCTGTATTTGAGGTTGTTGGTTTTCCAGATGGTCCCGCTCAAGTGAGGAAAGATGGCTATTCAGTGATTTATTGGACAACAGAATGGGAACAAGGTCGACAGCGAGAGCAAGCTCGAACAAGCATTCATTATATTGGAAATCAAATTAGAGAATCCGATATCAAAATTAATGGTCAAGATATGAGAAATTTTCATACCAATGAGGATTCAGAAATTCCGATTGGATATTTAGATTTGGAGAGTTTAATGGTTCATGAATTGCTTCATGTATTAGGTTTAGTTCATCTCCCAGATGGTGAATCTAGTGTAATGGTTGCTGAATTGGGAAGAGGAGTAGATAGGCGAGACTTAACTGAAATTGATCGACAAAATTTAAAATGTGAATATTGATGCAAACAAATGCAAAAGGAGAAAATATTAAATTATCTGAAATTCTTTTCTTTTTAATTAAAAGAGAAAATTAAAAAACATGCAGTGCAATAAATTATTTAATATTCTCTGTGGGCTTTAATTTTGAATTGAGTCAGTTTTTTACTGAGAAAGAATTTTTCTTGGGTAGAAAGTGAGTAAATTTTACATGTAAGGTTATTTAAGTTGTTTATAAAAAAAACCTCTGACTAGAATTATAACTTAAGTGCAGTGCACTTTTAATAAGGAGTAATAAATGATTGGAATTAATCGATCGAAAACGGTCTTAGATAGAGAAAATGAAGAAAAGTCTGCTTTTGACACTTTATATAATCCTTTTGATATTCAGTCGAACCAAGTTTTAGATATCACTTCTCGAATTGATGTGGTTGAGCGCATGCGCCATAACATGAGTCAGCTTAAAGATTTACAAGGGCGATTGAGTTTCTTATTAAAAGAAGTCAAAGGAGTTTTAAAAGCATAACATGAGTTAAATTCCCTGCTTCGGAAAAATTTAGCATCACAAGTCAAATCAGAAGGGCGTCCATTTCAATAGCAACTGATATTTAGAAGATTGTGGACGTGACAATAATAAAGAATTTGCTAGGTTCCCTATGTCAAAGTTAATCTGTAGAATTAGACACTGAACCAAAATCAACGTTGTCTATAACAAAATTGTTTTGTTCATAATCCTCTTCTTGTATTTGATTTAAATAAGGGGAATAAGTTTTTACTTCAAATTTCTTGTTTTTAGGTTTAAAAGTAATAATTCTCATAGAGCGGACTTCGTCCGCAGCCTACAGATTTCAGTCTTCAGTTCTCAG
>CAYMLA010000060.1:0-10327 GCA_964390785.1 uncultured Bdellovibrionales bacterium
GCGATAAAAGTTCTTGGTCAACGAAAAATGAACTCTTACATAAATCAACAAATGACTTTTTGAAAAACTCAAGCTTGAATGTTTCAATATTCAAAACAAAACACCCCTAAACAGGATTCATGACTCAATCAAGTTGAAATTTGGCATAATGCAGAAAAATGTCGAAGGACTTAAGCCGAGCTGTACTAGGCAGTAGCATGATAGCCAACTAAATACTATTTTATGGCTATGCGCGCTGTTATTCTTTGCGCGGCATCAGAACGCAATGGTGATCTATTAAATAGTGGCTGCTGCAAAACAGCCACTAGAGGGCGAGCGGCAAAACAGCCACTAAATAATTCAGTACACAAAGATCTGAAAAAAAGTGATTGCAATCAAAGCTTGCGTTAAAAATAATTGCCTTTGATTTGTGGGGATAAAATCTGATAAAACGATTAATACAATTAAATGATTATTTTGTGGCAACCCTGCTGCAGGGTTGTCTTTTTTGAAATTAAATAAAAAGAGAGGTTTTTATGTCTAATGCTCGTTTTATTCCCCCTTGTGCCATCAATGAACCAATAAAAACTTATGCGCCAGGATCGCCTGAACGTCAGCAATTAAAAAAAGCTTTGCAAAACTTAAGTGAAACACCTATTGAAATTCCACTAATCATTGGTGGCCAAGAAATCAAAACTGGAGATATCGCTGAGATTCGTTCGCCATCGAATAAATCATTATTATTGGGCACCTATCATCGCGCGGGAGCTGAACACATTCAAATGGCAATAGAAGCTTCTTTAAAGGCGCGTAATGAGTGGGCGAGCTTGCCTTGGCAAGAGCGCGCTGCTGTTTTTTTAAAGGCGGCGACTTTACTTTCAGGCCAATGGCGCATGACTTTAAATGCGGCCACAATGCTTGGCCAAGGCAAAAATCCTTTTCAGGCGGAAATTGATTCCGCATGTGAATTAATTGATTTTTGGAATTTTAATGTTCAATACATGGCCGAGCTTTATGAAGAACAACCACAAAGTTCAACTGGGATTTGGAATCGTTCGCAATATCGTCCCCTCGAGGGGTTTGTCTTTGCAGTGACTCCTTTTAATTTTACAGCAATTGGTGGAAATTTACCTACAGCACCAGCAATGATGGGCAATGCTGTTGTTTGGAAGCCAGCAAGCACGGCTGTTCTTTCTGCTTATTATATCATGCAGATTTTAAAACATGCCGGATTGCCTGATGGTGTAATTAATTTTATTCCCGCACGGGGGTCATCGATGGGTGATTTGGTTTTTTCTCACCCAGAGTTAGCGGGCATTCATTTTACGGGATCAACAGAAGTTTTTCAAAATATGTGGAAAACCATTGGTAATAATATTCACAACTATAAATCTTATCCTCGTATTGTTGGCGAAACAGGGGGTAAAGACTTTATTATTGCTCATCCGGATTGTGATTTACAAGCTTTGGTTACAGCCTCTATTCGAGGTGCTTTTGAGTATCAAGGTCAAAAATGTTCCGCTTTAAGTCGTATTTATATTCCAAAATCATTGTGGTCAAATTACTGGTCTTTAATGGAAAAGAATTTGGCTCAAATTAAAATGGGAGATATTACAGATTTTTCAAATTTCATGGGCCCTGTGATTGATAAAAACTCATTTGATCGCATTCAATCTTATATTGAGTTTTCTAAAAAGTCAGAAGATGCAAAAGTCATTTGGGGTGGTGAATGTGATGATAGCCAAGGCTACTTTATCCAGCCTACCGTTATTTTGACTAAAAAGCCAGACTATAAAACTCTACAGGAAGAAGTTTTTGGTCCCGTTTTAACGTGTTTTGTTTATGAAGACAATCGCCTTCAAGAAACGTTGGAACTTGTTGATAAAACTTCAATCTATGCTTTAACGGGGGCTATTTTTGCTCGTAATCGTAATGATGTTAATATGATGATGAATGCATTAGAAAATGCCGCAGGAAATTTTTATATTAATGACAAACCAACGGGAGCCGTTGTTGGGCAACAACCGTTTGGTGGAGCTAGAGGGAGTGGAACAAACGATAAGGCTGGAAGTAAATTGAATTTATTGCGCTGGACAAGCGTGCGTTCGATTAAAGAAACTTTTGAGCCTCCGTATGATTTTCGTTATCCTCACATGACCGAAAAATAAATACTGGAAGAAACGAAGTGGAGTTTGATTTATGAGTGAACATCGTATTTTACAACACCCCATATTGTCTCCCCAATTGCAACGAGAAGAGATTGAGTTTTATTTTAAGGACAAGCTAATGCGTGCCTTAAAAGGAGAGATGATTTCAACTGCTCTTTTTGCCAATGGTGAACGTTCATTCGGTAAGCACCATAAAGACGGTGCAGAGCAAGGAATTTTTTGTGCCAACGGTCAATGCGCGCAGTGCTTGGTGATGGCCAATCAGGAGCCTGTTAAAGCTTGTGTGACAGAGATTAAGGCGGGCATGCGAATTTATCCGATGAATGAATTGCCAGAACTCGTTCCAGATGATGATCCGGTGGATGTGAAGTATTATCCTCCAGAAATAGAATGTGAAGTTTTTATTATGGGTGGTGGGCCTGCTGGGCTTTGTGCGGCGGTTGAATTGGCTCAAAAAAATGTAAAAGTGATTGTAGCCGATGATAAAAATGAGTTGGGTGGAAAACTCAGCTTACAAACGCATAATTTTTTTGGTTCAGCAAGCGATTGCTATGCGGGAATTCGTGGCATGGATATTGGTCATATTTTAACTGAAGAAGTAAAAAAACATTCTTGTATCGAAGTGTGGACTGACTCTCCTGTCGTCGGTGCATTTTCAGATAAGAGAATTGGTGTTTTAAAAAAAGGACGTTATGTCTTGGTTAAACCGGATCGATTTTTAGTGGCTGCGGGCGCACGAGAAAAAGCTTTGGCCTTTCCGGGCTGTGACTTGCCTGGAGTTTATGGGGCAGGAGCGTTTCAAACGCTTGTGAATCGAGACTTGGTTCGAGCCGCTGAAAAGTTATTTGTAATTGGCGGGGGAAATGTTGGACTGATTGCGGCCTATCATGCTTTGCAAGCCGGAATTGATGTTGTTGGCTTGGTTGAGGCGTTACCTCAATGTGGAGGATATAAGGTTCATCTGGATAAAATAAAAAGATTAGGCGTACCTATTTGGAATTGTCACACGGTTCTTCGAGTTGAAGGGAATAAAAAGGTTGAACGTGTGATTATTGCTGAAGTGGATAAAGAATTTAATATCCTTCCAGGGACGGAAGGTGCTTTTGATGTTGATACCGTTCTTGTTGCGGCAGGCTTGTCTCCAGTTAATGAAATGTATAAAGCGGCACAGGAGTTTGGAATCCCTACTTATGCTGCGGGGGACGCTGATATTATTGCAGAAGCTAGTGCTGCTATTTTTGGCGGAAAAATTGTTGGGCGAAAAATTCTTCAGGATATGGGCTTTGATGTTGAAGCTCCTCCTGAATGGGGTGATATTGCCGAAGTGCTTCGCAGCAAACCTGGAGCAACCGATTTGGTTTTAGATTTTGAACCGGGCAATAATAAAATCTATCCCATCATTCGTTGTGTTCAAGAAATTCCATGTAATCCCTGTACAACATCTTGTCATCGTGGTTCGATTGTAATTAAGACTGAAAACTTAATTGGTACACCACAGTTTTCTGGTGATTGTGCTGGCTGTGGAAAGTGTGTTGCAATTTGTCCTGGATTAGCCATCACCTTAGTTGATGAAAGTATTGACCCTACAAAACAAAAAGCTCATGTTATTATTCCTTGGGAATTACCCAATTCTTTTGTTCAAGTTGAAAAAGAAGTGGTCACCACTGGATTTGAGGGAGAAGTCATTGGGAGTGGGCGTGTCGTAAAAATTCGAGAAAAAAAATGGCAAGATCATCGAAAATTTGTTTATTTAGAGGTTCCATTTTCTGAAGCAAAAAAAGTTGCAGGAATTCGAATTCGAGAACCCGCTCAAAAACAACCCCTGCAAACTGTTCAAGAGCTTTGTGATGAAGAGATCATTGTTTGTCGTTGTGAACGGGTTACAAAAAAACAAATTAAAGATAAGATTCGAGATGGTTGTATGGATTTTAATGCCCTTAAAGCTGAATTGCGTATTGGTATGGGTCCTTGTGGTGGAAAAACGTGTTTGGATTTAATTTGGAAGATCTACCAAGAATGTGGTCAAGAACGTCGAAAAGTAATGCCACACACTTATCGTCCTTTTGAAATGGAAGTTCCATTAAAGGCTTTTTTGAGTGAAACGGGTGGTGAAAAATGAAAAGTTCGTTTGATGTTATAGTTATTGGAGCAGGTAGCGTTGGAACTCCAATCACTTATTTTTTGGCTGAGCATAAATTGTCTGTTTTGTGCATTGAAAGTCGTCCATCGGCAGGACAAGGCCAAAACAAAGCGGCCATTGGAGGCATGCGCGCAACATTTTCTGACCCTGCAAAAATTCGATTATGCCAAAAGAGCATAGAAATTGTTTCAACTTGGCAGGATAAATTTGGTCAAGATATTGGATGGAAACAAGGGGGGTACTGCTTTCCTGCCTATCGTGAAAAAGAAGAACACACATTCAAAAGCATTTTACCAATTCAAAAAGAATTTGGTCTAAACATCAATTGGCATCCAGCAAGTGACATTCAAGAAATTGTTCCCGGAATTAATCCTCATGAACTGAAGGGGGGGACTTATTCTCCTGAAGACGGTCAGGTGAGCCCTTTAATGTTAATGGAAGCTTTTGAAAAACAGGCTCGTTTGCGTGGGGCTTGTTTTTTGTATAATGAGGATGTTCAGGAATTAATTATTGAGGACAATGTTATTAAAGGAGTGAAAACTTCAAAAGAATCGTTTTATGCAAAAGCTGTTGTAAATGCAGCAGGAGCTTGGGGACAAAAAATTGCCAATATGGCTAATATTAATATTCCCATTATTCCAGATTCTCATGAGGCGGGGATTACGGCTCCTGTTCAAGAGTTTTTAAAACCTTTAGTGGTTGATTTAAGACCCGGTTTAGAGGGTAAAACATCGAATTTTTATTTTGGACAAAATCATGAAAATCAAATTATATTTTGTTACACACCGAAAACACTTTTTTCTGGATTTGATCGACGTTCAACATCCGAGTTTATGCCCGTGATTGCAAATCGTTTGGTGGATTTAATTCCTCGGTTTAAAAATTTGCGTATTCGTCGCTTGTGGCGAGGACTCTACCCCATGACTCCAGATGGAGTAGCCATTGTTGGAAAAACACCTCTTTGTGAGGGCTTTTATCTTGCCGTTGGCATGTGTGGGCAAGGGTTTATGATGGGGCCAGGTGTTGGTTATCATTTAGCCAAGCTCATTGTCGATGGTAAACCTGAATTGGATCAAAATGTCTTTGATCTACTCAAACCCGATCGAAATTTTGAAATGGGAAAAGCCGAAACATTAAAATAGAATGAATTGTCTGCTTTAAAATTGTATTTTTTTTAAAAACAATCTTTGTTTTGACTTTATTCGTTTTCTTTACTTAAGCTAACAATAATTTATGACTGTAAGTCTTCATCTTTCGCTAATATCAAAATAATCAGTCATTAATTTGTGGCTGATGTCTAATTGTTTATTTTGCAACAGGCACTACTTATTAAAAACTTAGGGGAAGTTTTTTGCTTAAAATAAAAACAAGGGGGGGGAATGAAATTATTCATTTTATTTATTTTTTGTCTTCTATTTGCCAACATTAAAGCTCAATCAAACGAATTAATAAATTTTTCTTTAGAAATAGAAAATCTTCAAAATCTAGCCAATCAACTTTATAAAGAAAATAAAATTCCTCATCCCATTATTATTTTTGATAATGATGAAATTAACTGGAAATTTCTCCAAGCTGATTCATTAGAATTTGAAGATGATTCTAGTAAAGAGATAAGATATGAAATTATTTCAAATTATGTTCATGAAAAAATTGGATATAAGATCACTTCTAAGGACGTTTTAAACTTAGATCCGTTTGTTACGGTAATGAAAGAGTCAGCATGGGCTCTTCCTTTTCGCCTTAACTGGGAAACAACAAAGTTTCGATTTTGTGCTGTTTTTCCACCTTCAATTAATAGCAATCAAAGATATGAAACAATGCGCCTTTTAGATTTTCAAGAAGAGATATATGGTTCTCTTAAGCCAATTCATTATAAGGAAGAAATGAGCTATAACGAACTCATGTTATTTTCGCTCTATCACGAATTTTCTCACTGTCTTGATCCTGTTTTTTTTCCAAAACAACTGAGTTATCATGAACCCGATGCTTTAACAACTCATCAGGGAGAATCATTTGCAGAAACCAACGCCCTACTTCTTCTTGCTAAACGTGGATTTCTCGATATTGGTAGAAAAAGACTCATTTTAAGATCCACTTATTCAAGAATGGTTGGAAAATACTTAACACTGCACCCAGAATTTGCATTTGGAAATCCTATAGTAATAAAAGGGGGCATCATTTATTATCTCACACCTTCTCTTAGTGAGGGCCTCTTTTTTGTTCTATCTAATAAATATAAAATCTCTGATTATACAATTTCTGAATTAATTAATTATTCTGTTGATATTGTAAATCGATCTGCAATTGAAACACGTTCTTTTCATGCTTTATTTAGCTACCTTGAAAGTGATGATAAAAATGAAGTTATTTCAAGATACGAAAGGCTCGCCTATAATGATCCGGGGTTATTTTACAAAGCCTATACTGATTTGATTGCATACATTGCTTTTACTGATCTTGTTCTCAATCAAGCATTTGATATCGATCAAGTCGAAAGCCCAAATGACATTGAGCTTCCTCCACTTTCAATTGAAGATTTTTGTCTAGCAAAAAACAATAATGATGAGTCATTGATGAGGTCTCTTTTATATGATCAAAGACAACTTCTTGTTGACTCACAATATAATTTTTCTTCACAAAAAAATCGAATCAAACAACTTAATCAATTGCATCTTGAATTACAGCTCAATTGCAGTAATTAAAATTATTACAAAATAGATCTTGCTTTAAACAAAATTTTTGGTTACATAAAATTGTGAGTTTTTAAAAGCTGAAAGGGGGATGAGTTTTGAAATTTTCCATTGGTTTAGTTTTTGCTCGATGTGCGTTATTTGTTCTTGTAATTTTTCAGTTTCATATCAGTTCTGCTGGTCATTATTTCGATTTGTCAAGATACGACAACCTAGTTCCTCATCGTTGTCGAGAATTTAGTCCAGATTATTTTTCAAATTATTCTCAAATTAATTTTAAGACTTTTGGAATAGAGGGAAGCTCAAAAAAAGGATTTGATTATGAGATTGATATCTCACGCAGTGAGGCAACAAAATTATGGAACACGTTTAAGGCTGAAAGAACTTTTTTCCCATTGCATTTTGAATTTCAAAGATTAATTTTCAATTGGGCTTATGATTCTTTTGAAGAGTATGCTGATAAGATGGATTTTGACTTCGAAAATGAAGGTGAAGTCCTTGAGTTTTTAACTATTGTTAAGCTTAAGGAGAATTTTCCTGAACCAGAATATTTTGTAACAGGTGGAATTGTCTATCACGCCTATAACCATTCAATGCACATTGGAGAACTTGATGTGGTTGTAGGAAAATCTGATTCATGTCAAGTATTGTTAATCGGAGAGGCCAAGCTTAACCCCAAAAAAGCAAGATATGCTCAAGAGCAACTGAGACGATTTTCAAATTTTATTCTCAGTATAATCCATTAGATCGGTTGAATTGATTTGGAGTTTTTGTAAGGGTAACTTTTAAACGTTAAAGTTTTTCAGCGACAGTCAATCCATCAATTGTTGGAATCAGTATTGAATTAAATTGTTTGGGATTACTGAGTCTTAAGTTAAATTCATCTATTACTTTTATTTTTTCTTGTATTCTTTTTTTGGTGTCTGTTTCGTTTGCATAAACATGGCCAAACATAAATGTGTTGTCACCAATAACTAAGCCTCCGGATTTGATATTTTTTTCAGCCCAATCAAGATATAAACAATATGAAATTTTGTCAGCATCAATAAAAATCAAATCAAATGGTCCAAGAGAAGATAACCTTTGAAGTGAATCGATAGCCTTTCCTGGAACAAGGTTTATTTTTTGAGGATAAGGAAGTTTGTTAAAAAGCATTTGGCAAAGATGAATGTTTCTTTCTTGGCTTTCTAAGGTCCATATTTGTCCATCTTTGGGCAATCCTTTTTCTAACCATAAAGTTGAATATCCAGTGAGCGTTCCAATTTCAATTATTTTTTTTACATTTTTTAAACGAACTAAAAACTCTAGTAATCGTCCTTCTATTGGGGAAATAGGTAAACCCTCAGCATCAAGGAGCTTTGCATTTTCGCGCGCTTCAATCATAAGCTCAGTTTCTGTACAAAAAAGGCGCTCAACATATTGATAATGTAACGGATATGTTTTGTTTTTCATTGGCATAAACTTCTATTATCTTGATTTAAAATGCAATGAAATAACTCTAAAAAATCTAATTTAGTGGCTGTTTTGCAGCAGCCACTAGTGGTATTGAGTATTGAAAGCATGAGAACCTAATAAAATAAAGCAATTTTGTTTTTTGAAATAAATTCAAAAATTGATTTGAGATAGACAATCGAATGCATATATTCTTTAACAATTGTTGTTGCCTGTTGCAAGTGAGTTTTCAGCAAATAGATTTAAAAATTTTATCACTTAAATGAAAGAAGCTGAAAACTATCAACTAAAAACTGTAGATTGCCGACGGAACGAAGTGAAGTTCGGCAAGATTGAAGAAATTATTCTGACAAACAATGGGTGTTTTTTTAGATAAATCAAGGGAGATGGCTTTGAATTTATATTTTTTATTAGCTTGTTTATTTGCCTTTTTTATTTTGGGTTGTCAAAAAAATGAATCTCAATATGAAAGAGGAATTCATTCCATTCAAAATGAATTAAAAAAAAATAACTTAGTTTCTGTTTTAGGGGATCATCGTTCTAAAACTTATACGGGGACTTTGGATGTTATTAAAGATAAAAAAAATTTTCGTGTTCTTACTGCAAACAATTCATTTAATTATTTTGTTTATAGAGGAAAGGCTCGTGGTTATGAATACGAATTGGTCAAAAATTTCACTGATCATCTTAATCAACATTTTAATTTTACAAAAAAAACAGGTCTAATTCGTTTTGAACTTATCCCCGTTCGAAGAGATGAGTTGATTCCTTTATTAATAGATGGTTATGGTGATTTTATTGCAGCAGGATTAACAGATACACCCCTTCGAAAAAAACAAGTTTCTTTTACTGTCCCATATAATGAAGTTGAAGAAATCATTGTTGGCCCGAAAGGATTAAATTTAAAAACTTGGCGTGATTTGGCAGGCCTCTCGGTTTATGTTCGGCGGAGTAGTTCTTATTATGAGAGTTTGATTCAAGTTAATGATCGATTAAAAAAAGAAAATCTTAAGTCTATTAAGATTTTACTTGCTGATGAGTCTCTTGAAACAGAAGAAATTATTCAGTTGGTTGGGTTGAAAAAATATTCTTTAACTGTAGCTGATTCTCATATTGCTCAAATTGCAGAATCTATCTTTGAAGGAGTGCAGTCTTATCCTGAAGTTGTGGTCAGAGAAAAAGCAAAGATATCATGGGCTGTTCCAAAGCAATCAAATGAATTATTAAAGATATTAAATCACTTTCTTCCGAATTATAAAAAAGGATCTTTATTGGGGAATATTAATCTCAAAAATTATTTTAAAAATATTGATCGAATTAAGACTCGAACATCAGATCTTCAAAAAAATCAATTGTCTGAATTTGATTCTTATTTTAAAAAATACAGTAAAATTTATGATTGGGATTGGAGATTAATAGCAGCATTGGCTTATCAAGAATCTCGCTTTGAACAAGATATCATTAATCGTTGGGGAGCTATTGGGGTGATGCAGATAAAGAGGATGGTGGCAAGTGAACCTTATGTAAATATTTTGCCTGTAGACGGTCAATCGAATGCTAAAAACAATATTCATGCGGGAATAAAATATCTTGATTGGATAAAAAAAACTTATTTTTTAAAATCAGAAATTAAGTCTAAAGATTGTTTGCGATTAAGTTTGGCAGCCTACAATGCAGGGCCAGGTCGCTTGCTTCTTGCTCAAAAACATGCAGTTAAACTTGGTTTAAATCCTAATGTATGGTTTAAAAATGTCGAATATGCTTTGCTTTCTATGGGACACACTGAGCCAGTAAAATATGTTAGTGATATTAATAGGAGGTTTTTATCTTACGCCTTATTAGTTAAATAGTGGCTGTTGCGAAATTGCCTTACAAAAAACGCAGTAAAAATCTAAGCT
>CAYMLA010000061.1:0-5788 GCA_964390785.1 uncultured Bdellovibrionales bacterium
GTTGCAATTTAATAATGCCGTTAGGCATGGAAACACCGATGTGTCCATTTGGGTCCAAGGATGGGCCATTGGCTTTTTCATGTTGTCTTTTTTTGTGACTTTATATAACCCCAAACATAATCAAATCCGCTAATCCACGAAAGAACAACAGAAAACCAAATCATAATCGCACCAAGCAATTCAAGAGGGAGTGGGGGGATTGGATAAGGAAATAAAATAATTGGAATGGCAATCATTTGTATTGCTGTTTTTAGTTTTCCCAAAGGTTTGGCGGAAATTATGGTATTATTTGTGGCAGCGACAGAGCGAATTCCATCAACAAAAATATCTCGACTAATAATCAAGATAATGGCTATAGGATGAATTAGTTCGGTTGTTGCTATGAATA
This sequence comes from uncultured Bdellovibrionales bacterium, assembly GCA_964390785.1. GTDB lineage: Bacteria > Bdellovibrionota > Bdellovibrionia > Bdellovibrionales > CAYMLA01 > CAYMLA01. Next base: position 389 of record CAYMLA010000061.1, read on the forward strand.
TGAGGAGACTAGAGACAAGAATCTTATCAGCTACAGGGTCCATAAATTGACCAAATACGCTGGCTGTATCAAATTTTCTTGCTAGGTGACCATCCCAAAAATCAGTGATTGCTGCTACTGCAAAAATCAGTAAACCTAATATTTTAAATTTAGCATCAGGTAAATAGAGAAAAAAAAGAATAAAAGGAACAAGTGCAATTCGAGTGAGTGTAAGTATATCAGGAAGCTGTTTAAACAAAGTCATGATCCTTTCATAAAAAGAGAACTATGTGTATAACATATCAAAACGGATAGAAAATAAAGAGGTATTTATTTAAAGACGCAACGAGTTAATTAATTTGTAAATTAAAGGTTTTCTTGTTTAAAATGGAAGTTGAACTCTGTTTTGTTTTTGGATTACAGTAGAGGTATGACATTGTGAAATAAGACAATGTACTTGTTGATAAATGGTCAGAGAGGCTTGAGTTTAAATTGAAACAGCCACTAAATAAGTGGATAAGATTTTAGATCTGTTTTTTTAAAACAGAGAGGAGATTGAAATTTATGAGTCGCATTGAAACAACAGAAGTTTTTGATTGTTCGGTAGATGATTTTTTTAAGATTGTTACAGATTATGAAAAATATCCAGAATTTTTAACTGAAGTTAAGTCATGTCGAATCATAGAATCTCATGAAAATAAAAAATTGGTTGAATATCAGATTTCGTTAATTAAATCATTTAAGTATCGTTTATGGATGACAGAGATTGCTCCGCATGAGATCAGTTGGGAATTGGATTCAGGTGATTTTTTTAAAAAGTCATCTGGGCACTGGAATCTAAAAGATGAAGCAGGAAAAACACGAGCTGATTATTGTGTTGATACTCAGTTTAAAGTGTTTGTCCCTAGTCCGGTCGCAAATACTTTGGTTAAAGTAAATCTTCCTAATATGATGAGTGCTTATAAAAAACGTGTTGGTGAGATTTATGGATAAAGACAAAAAAAAAACTTTTAATCAAGAAACCTTAGAGGAAGAACAAGGATTCGAAAGAAATAAAATAGGTTTTGCTGAAGCTTTAAAAAAACTGGTGACTGTCAGCATGGGAGCTGCTTTTTTAACAGAAGAAAGCATTCGATCTTATGTTCATGATTTAAAACTTCCTAAAGATGTCCTAAATTTAGTGTTATCAAGCGCTGCAAAATCAAAAGAAGAAATTACACAACGTATTTCTCGTGAATTAATTAAGACAATCAATCGAATTAATTTGATTGAAGAATTGTATAAATTTGCTCAAACTCATCGCTTTAAAATAAAAGCCGAAATTGAGATTGAACCAAAAGACAAATCTAAAAATACGGATACAAAATGACTGTTGTAATGCTCTATTACAACAGTCATTGGTGTTAAGAATTTACTTTAACTTTTAATTGCAAGTAAAGCCAGCAGCTTCGAGATTGCCTTTAATGCGTGTGACGATTTCATCACAATATTCAAGTTGATGATTGGCGTTGGCAACTTCTTTTGCCTCTCCAAATTTTTCATAGACAACAACGCAGCCGTTAGATTCATTTTTTTGATTGTCAATTTTTCTGATGTCTTTGCCAAGAGTGCATTCAATTGCATTTTCAGTGACAGGAGTATCTGATTGAGAAGTTTCTTTTTTAGTGGTGGTCGCAGGCTCTTCAGATTCGTCACTGTCTTGAGTGGATTGGTCTTGTTCAGGTTGAGTTTCTTCTGCATTAACTCCAGTTTCAGGTTCATCTTTCTTTTTTGAACTTGAACAAGCGGTAAAGCTAATGGCAATAAGTAGTGCAATAATGAGTTTCATTGATGGTCTCCCTTCGATATAATTAACATAAATAGTGGCTGTTACAAAATAGCCACTGTCCTTATTTTGCAACAGCCACTAAATAAATAGTTGCAAATTAAAGTTGCATAAGTATTACTATACTAAATTATATCTAATAAGGTAAAGATGATTTTTAAATTAATAAAGATTGCTGAAAAAACAGTCAACTTGTAACAACCTATAAATGAGGAGATGATTATGATTTTGGAGGCTAAATTAAGATTAAGAGTTTCACAGCAAGATGTTCATTATGCTGGAAATTTAGTTGATGGTGCTCATTTGTTGTCTTATTTTGGTGATGTTGCTACAGAATTATTGATTCGTTTTGATGGGGATGAAGGACTTTTTCGCGCTTATGAAAGTGTAGAGTTTTTAGCTCCGGTATATGCTGGAGATTTTCTTGAAATTGTTGGTCGAATGGCTGAAACAGGACGAACATCTCGTAAGATTGAATTTGAAGCATGGAAAGTGATCACTGCGGCACCAAAAATCAATGAAACTGCAGCAGAGTTTTTAGCGTCTCCGACTTTGGTTTGTCGTGCCGTTGGCACATGTGTCACACCCATTCAGAAACAAAGGATTTCTCATCATGGCAATTAATGATCAACCTCTTATTATAACTTGTGCAGTGGTTGGGGCTGAGTTGAAGAGAGATGTTTTTCCTTTTTTGCCACTCACTCCAGAAGAAATTGCTCAATCTTCAATTGAAGCCGTTCAAGCGGGGGCTTCAATTATTCACTTACATGTAAGAGATGAGAATGGTTTACCTTCACAAAGAGTTGATTTGTTTGAAAAAACATCTAAACTTATTAAAAAAGAAGTGGACTGTATTCTTCAATTTTCTACAGGTGGAGCGGTTGGAACTTCAGTTGATAGTCGCTGTCAACCTTTACAGTTAAAGCCAGAAATGGCAACTTTATCTATGGGAACGATGAATTTTGGTGAGGAAATTTATGAAAACACGCCATCAATCATTCGACAAATTGCAAGTGAGATGAAGAAAAATAACATACATGCTGAACTTGAGATATTTGACTTAAGTATGTTAGAGGGGATTGAGTTTTATAAGAAAAAAGGTTGGATTCCTCAAAAACATCACATTGATTTTGTTCTTGGTGTTCCTGGGGGGTTGAGCGGAGATGTTAAAAATCTTGTTGAATTAGTGAGGCGTTTGCCAGTTGATCAAAAATGGTCTGTTGCTGGAATTGGACGTTTTCAGCTACCATTAACTTATCATGCTTTGGCTTTGGGAGGGCATATTCGAGTCGGATTGGAAGATAATATTAATTTTCATAAAGGTGAATTAGCACAATCGAATGCTCAGTTTGTTCAAAGAGTTGTTAGATTGGCAAATGAGTTAAATCGCCCTATTGCAAATGCTTCAATGGCAAGATCATTATTGTTTTAATATTTGGCTATTTTGTAATTACCAAAGTTTGAATTTTAAATTTTTTTCTTTTTTCAAATTGAGTCAGTCTTAAATCTATAGTAAAAGTAAAGAGCTTCTTACTTTAAAAAAGGAATTTTGGTCTTGTGTTTGTTTTTTTTGATGTCAAAGCGGCGTATTTGAACAAGGAGGTTAACTGTGGATAGCAATAAGAAGTACTTAGATTTTTTTCGTGAACGCTATCCTGACAAGTTTAAGCCTGCAAATCAAATTTTTCAAAAGGTTCACAGAGGAGATCGAATTTTTGTTGGATCGGCATGTGCTGAGCCGCAATATCTTATTAAATCATTAACCGAATACGTTGAATCACATCCAAATGTTATTTTTGATGCTGAAGTCTTGCATATTTGGTCATTAGGTGTTGCTCCTTATGCCGACAAAAAATTTAAATCCAATTTTAGATACAATACTTTTTTTGTTGGTAATTCAACTCGTGATGCAGTCAATGAAGGAATGGCAGATTATACTCCTATATTTTTATCTCAAGTTCCTAAATTACTTAAATCAAAAGTTAATCCTATCGATGTGGCTTTGATTCAAACGTCTCTTCCCGATGCTCATGGTTATATGAGTTTGGGGGTGAGTGTTGATATTGTTAAAACAGCAACAGAGGTGGCCAAGTTAATTATCGTTCAGGCGAATGCACAAATGCCAAGAGTTCTAGGGGATGGATTTATTCATATTGATAATGTCGATTTTGTTATCCCTTATGATGAACCCATTCATACAGTTGAACGCCCTGAAGAGTCTCAAGTGACAAAAAAAATTGGAGGCTATGTTTCTCGTCTCGTTTCTGATGGAGATACGATTCAGGTTGGTTATGGAGGGATTCCTAATGCGGTCATTGCGAATTTGTCTGACAAAAAACATTTGGGGATTCATACAGAGTTGCTTAATGATGGTTTGGTTGATTTGATAAAAAAAGGAGTTGTTGATAATTCAAGAAAAACGGTCGATACAGGACGCGTGGTTGCTTCATTTTGTATGGGAACTCCTGAAACTTATCAATTTCTTCATGATAATCCAGGTTTTAAGTTTAAGGCGGTTGATTATACAAATGATCCACTTATCATTGCTCAACAAGATAATATGGTTGCCATTAATAGTGCGTTAGAAATTGATTTAACGGGTCAGTCGACGGCTGTTTCAATTGGATCATCTCATTATAGTGGAATTGGCGGACATGCTGATTTCATGAGAGGATCTGTTTTAGCAAAAAATGGAAAAAGTATTTTAGCTTTACCATCAACGGCTCAAAATGATGAGATTTCTCGAATCGTTCCCTTTTTAAAAGAAGGAACGGGAACAACTTTAATTAGTGGAGATCTTCATTACGTAGTAACAGAATATGGAATTGCTTATTTGCATGGAAAAAATGTTAGAGAAAGGGCAATGGAATTGATTTCGATTGCTCATCCAAAGTTTCGACCATGGCTTGTTAAAGAAGCTAAAAAGCGTAATATGATTTATCGGGATCAAGCTTTTATTCCAGGAAAAAAAGGGGAATATCCTGAAGACCTTGAAGAACTTAGAACAACAAAGAAAGATTTTGAAGTTCTTTTTAGGCCTGTTAGAATTAGTGATGAATCTTTGGTGAAAGAGTTTTTTTATTCCTTGTCCGATGACAGTCTGTATAAACGATTTATCTCTCATCGAAAAGATATGCCTCATGAACGATTACAAGATTTTATTGCTATTGACTTTTCTCGTGAATTGGTTATTTTAGCAACAGTAAAAGAAGGTAATAAAGAAATTGTTATTGGTTTAGGTCAATGGGGAATTATTCAAGCTACTCATACTGCAGAAGTGGCTTTTGTAGTTCGTGATCAGTATCAAAATAAAGGGGTTGGAACGGAACTCTTAAATTACCTTATTCGTTTAGGAAAGAAGAGAGGACTTTTGGGGTTAACAGCAGAAGTGCTGATCGATAATCAGTCGATGCTCCATTTATTTAAAAAAGTGGGATTTACAGTTAATCGACAGGATTTTGCTGATAGATCTCCTTGTTGTGAACTCAATATGACTCTAAGAGGTGAGTATGATGAATGAAAAAAGTCCGAACATTAAGTATTTGTTTGAGCCTCGTGGCGTGGCTGTTATTGGTGCTTCTGCAACTCCCGGAAAA
>CAYMLA010000061.1:5798-10291 GCA_964390785.1 uncultured Bdellovibrionales bacterium
GTCGTAAAAAATATTTTAGATTCTGGGTATAAAGGTAAAATCTATCCAATTAATCCTAAAGGCGGAGAAATTTGTGGTTTAGAGTGTTATCGATCGATTGAGGATGTTTCTGGAGAAGTGGATTTGGTCTCCATTGTTGTTCCTGCTCCTTATGTGTTTGATGCCGTAAAAGCCTGTTCGAAAAAAAAGGTGAAGTTTTTATCTATTATTACATCAGGATTTTCAGAAATTGGTCATCTTCAAGAAGAACGTGATATTGTTTCTTATGCTCGAAATCATGGAATGCGAATTTTAGGGCCTAATGTTTTTGGGTTGTATTCAGCCAATGGGCCGATTAATGCAACTTTTGCTGCTGGAGAAATCAGAGAGGGAGGAGTGGCCATTGTCACTCAAAGTGGAGCGTTAGGGATAGCAATGATTGGGAAAACTCAGCTTGAAAACATTGGTTTGTCAGCTATTGTTTCAGTTGGTAATAAATCAGATTTGGATGAGGCTGATTTATTAGAGTATCTAAAGGATGATCCCAAAACTAAAGTTGTTCTAATGTATATTGAAGGCATTAAAGCGGGTGAAGCTCTGATTGAACGGCTGAAAGAAGTCACTAAAATTAAACCGATTGTGGTCATTAAGTCTGGACGATCCAAACGTGGAGCAATGGCCGCAGCTTCTCATACAGGCTCTTTGGCTGGAGCGGATGAGGTGTTTAGTTTTGTTATGAAACAATGCGGTGTTCATCGAGCCAATACAATTCAAGAAGCTTTGGATTGGTGTAAGTATTTAGCGAGCGCTCCTAAGCCAAAGGGGGAAAATTGTGTTATTGTTACAAATGGAGGTGGAGTAGGAGTCCTTGCTGCTGATGCTTGTGAAAGTTTTGACGTCCAATTGTTTGATGATTTTGAAGTTCTTAAATCTGCTTTTTCAGATGCTGTCCCTGATTTTGGCTCTGTTAAAAATCCTGTTGATATTACAGGTGGAGCCAGCATGCAAGATTATGAAAAATCCATAGTGAGAGCATTTGAACATCCTGAGATACATTCTATTATTTGCTTGGGGTGTGAGACGGCCATTCTTACAGGTGAGAGTTTGCAAAGCACTGTGGCTCGTTTACATGAAAAATATGGAAAAACAAAACCCATTGTTTATGCGTTTGTTGGAGGCATTGAATTAGAAAATAGTATTAAAAATTTACGAAGACAAGGGGTTCCTATTTTTAATGAAGTTCTTGATGCAATTTCTTGTCTTGGAGTCTCTTATGCTGATTGTCGAAATGCTCAAAGGCTATTTTTAGAGGGAGAGTGTTGTCATCACCCTGTTGAAGATGTTGATGTAGCACGCATCAAGAAGGTCATTGACGGTGTAAAAAAAGACAATCGAACTTTTTTATTGGCTCATGAAGGAACAGAAGTAATGCAAGCAGCAGGGATTAAAATGCCCATCAATCGAGTTGCTACAAACATGAAGCAAGCTGTTGATTATGCTGATGAGATTGGTTATCCGGTTGTTATGAAAGTTGTTTCTCGAGACATACTTCATAAAAGTGATGCTGGTGGTGTTGCTTTAAATTTAGACAATAAAGAGGAAGTCATTGATGCTTATCAGGCTATTTTAAGAAATTGTGAAAAATACAATTCTAATGCTAAAATTCAAGGAATTGAAGTGTGTGAGATGGTTCGTCCAGGAATGGAAACTATTATTGGTGGTCGAATTGATCCTTCTTTTGGTCCGGTTATTATGTTTGGGCTTGGTGGTATTTATGTGGAAGTCATGAAAGACATTTCATTTCGAGCTTTGACATTTAATCGTAGCGAAATTATGGGGATGCTGAAGGATATTCGTTCATATCCACTTTTGCTTGGAGTAAGAGGAGAAGATCAAAAAGATATCAATAAAATTGTAGATACCATTTTAAGAATTGCTACAATTTTATATTTTTGCAAAGAAATCACTGATATTGAGGTTAATCCTTTAATCGCTTACGATGAAGGAGAGGGCGTTAAAGCTGTTGATGCTCGAATTTTGGTTTCATAATTGTTTTGATTGATTGGAGGATGAGATGAAAAAATATTTATTTGTATCGTTAAGAAATAATGCTGGAAAAACAAGCCTTATTTTAGGTTTGTCTAAGCTTATTGGAGGCAAAGCAGGGTATTTAAAGCCTTTTGGAGATCGATTGATTTATAAGAAAAAAAGACTTTGGGATCATGATGCTAATTTAATGCGAGAAGTTTTGCAATTAGATGATCATGTTGAAGAGTTAACCATTGGTTTTGAACATAGCAAATTACGTTATATGTATGAAGGGGACGCAATCAAAGACAAAGTGTTAGAGGTTTTTGAAAAGGCTTCTCAAGGTAAAGATGTTATGTTTATTGAAGGGGGAGAGAATTTTGCAGAAGGGGCCTCTGTTAAGCTTGATGCAACGACTTTGTCAGAGTGGTTGGATTGTCAATTGGTTCTTGTAGCAAGTGGAAAGCCAGATAAAATAATGGACGATCTTTCTCTTCTTATTCGATATGTTGATCGTTCCAAAATAGTTGGTGTTATTTTTAATAAAGTGCTTGATGTTGATGATTTTGAAATGACTTATTCTGAAGATTTAAAAGAACTTGGAATTAAAAATTTGGGTATTATTCCAAATGAAAGTGAATTGTCTCGAATTTCTGTTCGTACAGTGAGTGAACGTTTAATGGCTAATGTGATGACCGGTCAAGATAATCTGGATGTCAAAATTAGAACCATTTTAATTGGGGCAATGTCTGTTGATGAAATGGCAAAACGGAATTTGTTTAAAAAAGATCACACATTGGTGATTACCGGTGGAGATCGAAGCGATGTCATCTTGGCTAGTTTGACAAATAAAAAGACAGCAGGGATTGTTTTAACCAATAATGTTTTACCTGCTGCTAATATTGTTTCTCAAGTTTCAGAGGCTGGGATTCCATTGCTTTCAGTTCCTCAAGACACTTTTACTGTGGCTAAAATGATTGATTCTCTTGATGCTGTTATTAATCCTCAAGACACAGATAAATTAGAAATGATTCAGGCTTTAGTAAGTAAACATGTTGATGTCAGTGCTTTTTAATTTATTTGTTCTTTAATTGGTGTTTTGCATCTATGAAGAAGATAAAGTCCGATTATAAATAGCATTACAAGAGTGAGTATTGATAAACGAGAGTTTTTTGTGAAGTAACTCGTAAATCCCACTAAAAGAGGGCCAAGGATGGTCGCGTATTTACCAATCATATTGTAGAAACCAAAAAATTCTCCAGCCCGTTCTTTAGGGATAAGCGAGCCGTAAAACGAGCGACTTAAAGATTGAACGCAGCCTTGAACTAATCCAATGCAGGCCGCAATGGCATAAAATTCCCAAGATTGAGTCATAAAATAAGCCCAAAATGTGAGAAGAGTATAAACAATAATTCCAATGGTAATTCCAGATTTTGCTCCATATTTTTCGCCCCAACGTCCAAAAAAAAGGGTGGCAGGAAAACCAATAAACTGAGTCATAAGGAGAGCAACAATGAGGTCTTCTGATTTAAAACCGATAGACAATCCATAATCGACAGACATTTTTATAATGGTGTAGATTCCATCTATATAACAAAAATAAGCAATAAGAAATAAAAGGATATTTTTATATTTATTGATTTCTTTTAACGTATTAAAAAATTCTTTAAACCCTTTTATAATGAGTTGTTTGTTTAGGGAATTTTGTGAGGATAAAGCCGGAGGTTCTTTAACATAGAAAAACAGTGGAATAGAAAAAATAGTCCACCAAATTCCAACTGAAATAAATGATAATTTTACGGCTTGAATTTTTGATGAAATAAAAAAGAATTCCGGAAATAAAAACATAAGGACGTTTATTAGAAATAGCAGGCCTCCACCAAGATAACCAATGGCAAACCCTAGACTTGAAACCATGTCCATTTGGTTTTTCGGAGTAACAGACAAGAGAAGAGAATCATAAAAAATATTTGATCCATAAAAGCCTAAAATTCCTAAAATGTAAACAATAACGGCAAATTCCCATTGACCAGCTTGTAAAAAGCCAAGAGCTAAGGTACCAAAAACTCCAAGAATTAAAAAGAACAGAAGAAAATTCTTTTTCTTTGCAGCAAAGTCTGCAATGCATCCTAAAGCGGGTGCAATAAAAGCTAAAATAATACTGGCTGCTGAATTTCCAATTCCAAGATAAAAAGTAGAAAGCGTTGGATCAATGCCTTCACTTAAGTGCATTTTAAAAAACACAGGAAAAAAACCAGCCATGACAGTTGTAGCAAATGCTGAGTTTGCCCAATCATAAAGAATCCAAGAAAATGTGTCTTTTGATTTGAAATGTTTTAAAGTCATAGTAAATAGTCTAGTGTGAATTGAGTTTTTACAATTAATAATTAGAATTTTATTTGGCGCACAATAATAAAATCATCCTTAAGTCTTATTTAGTGGCTGTTGCAAAACAGCCAACTTTTTCGTTGGCTTCGCTCAAATCT
>CAYMLA010000062.1:0-10132 GCA_964390785.1 uncultured Bdellovibrionales bacterium
AAAACACTTTTATTCCTAAAATTGAGATGATCGTCAGAGTTACTGTTGGCCAAGGCTTTGCAGAGCCAAGGGCTAATAACAGAAGAGGAGCGGCAAACAACCAACTTTTTATGCTTGCCCAAGCCGTTGGAAAATAAAAGCCTTTATTTCGTAAAAGGTAAACGGGGATTGCCGCAACAAAAAGAATACCCAAAACAATAATAATCGTTTGTTGAAAAATGGGATTACCCCACTGGCTAATGTCATTCATTATCAATCCTTTTTGGTATTTATTGTGATTCCAAAATCTTTAATTTTTTTATAAAGATTTGAACGAGAAACCTTTAACAGGATGGCCGTTTTTTCAATATCTGGTTCTTCATTTAAATAGGTTGTTAAAACTTTTTTTTCAAAATCAGAAAGGAGTTCATTTAATCCTTTTGATGAATCCGGTTGAAAAGAAAAGACATTGTTTTTTGAAGGATCAAAAATGAGATCAACATCTTGTTTTCGAATAAAGGGAAGGGGGGAAACAAGAGAAAGTTGTTCACAAACACGTTTTAACTCCCTAACGTTGCCCGGCCAAGAGTATTGTTTTAAAATTTCGAGAGCTTCGGGAGTAAAGGATTTATTTCGTTGAGGGCGCTCTTTTTCTAAAAAATAGTTGGCTAAAGTTTTGATGTCGTCAGCTCTTTCTCTTAAGGGTGGAATTTGAATTTTTTTCCCACTGACGCGCCAAAGTAAGTCTTCACGAAATTTTCCAATTTTAACAAGATCTTCTAGCTTTTGATTGGTGGCACAAATAACTCTTAAATTTAATTTTTTGCTTTCTTTCGCCCCAACAGGAATAATCTCATTTGACTCTAAAAAACGAAGAAGCTTGACTTGTAAGTGAATGGGGAGAGCTTCGATTTCATCTAAAAAAAGATCTCCCATATTGGCCGCTTCAGCAAATCCAATTTTGTTATGATTTGCTCCTGTAAAGGCTCCCTTGACATAACCAAAAAGCTCAGACTCAAATAGGTTTTCTGGGATTGCTGCAACATTAAGACAAATGAGAGGACCATTGTTTTTGACATGTAAAAGATGTGCTACAACTTCTTTTCCTGTTCCCGTTTCCCCTTCAATTAAAATAGGTCCGGTTTCTACAGAAAGTTGAGCAATAAGATGTTTGATTGATTGAGAGGTTTGGCTTTCTCCAATCCAGAGTTGTTCATAGTGTTGTCCCGAAGTGGGCATTGCTCTGAGCATAAAAAGAGCTTCTATTCTGTTTAAGGTCAATAAGACTTCTTCAGGAGAAAGAGGCTTGGACAAAAAACGAGAAGCGCCAGCCTTTAAACCCTGTTCCATAAGAGGATGATTCAAATCACCAGATATTGCAATAATTTCTGTGTGAGCATTTTGATTGAGCAATTGCTTAATGACCTCAAGGCCTTCTGACTTGTTAAGATCTCCAGTAAGATGCATGTCAACAAAAGCGGCATGGAAAGTTTCGTTAGGAATTTGTTTGAATTTTGTTGTTCCAAAAACGTTCCATTGTTGAGGGGCGATGAGTTTTATAGATTCAATAATAAGATTATCATCATCAACAACAAGCAATTGAAAGCGGTTTGTGGACATTACAATAATTCCTTTCAGGGATTTTTGCTAATGCTAAAAACGTTAGTTTTTTTTAAGACTTCTGTCAATCTTGCACCATAACGCAGACACCATTTTATTTTGTTTGCAACTTGAAAATAGAAGCTATTGGTCATGGGCGTAATAAATGGTTGCTGAAAGATAGAAAGTGGTTGTTGGTCAATGGTTGTTGATCAATAACTGTTGATCAATGGCTGATTGATCAATGGCTGATTGATCAATGGCTGATTGATCAATGACCGGGGGACAAGATCGACAAATTATTCATCAATGTGTCAATAGTTATCGTGTCTTTTTGGAGAAATTAAGATTACAACAGGTGTATTAATGTAAAAACAATGAATCATTTATGTGGTTTGTTAAAAAGGGGGGAGAGCGAATGCTTTCGTGGACTTTTTCTAAATATCTTCATAATCGATACTTGAATCTTTTAAATTTTCAAGAAAGACCTTTCGAAGCTCAAAATATTGCTTTTTTGAATTTAAAAAAAAGATTGAAGGGGCAACTCATCTATGATGATTACGTTGATTTTATTCGCCATCAATCAAGGACCACTTATGAATCTTTGAATGATGCTTTTTTGAAAGAAGAATTGGCTAAAGATCATAAGAAAAAATATGAGTTTATTGGATTAAGTTCTGGAACAACTGGCCATAACAGCAAAGAAGTACCCTTTACTTCAAGCATGGTTCAGATGTTTCAAAATTATCAATTAACGGTGGCTTCTATTATTGAAGCAAGCACATCCCTTCGAATTCTTCGTGATCAACGAATCACTTTAGGAAGTATTGCGGTTTATGATCATAATCAATTTGGAGTGCCTCGAGGATACATATCCGGATATCTTTCGATGAAGTCTCCCGTTTATACTCGGCACTTAGCTTTTCCTTCAGTAAAAATCAATTTGATGAGAGATTTTGATCAAAAAACAAAACAATTAATTAAAGAAACATCAACTCAGAACATTCGTTATATTGGAGGAGTTCCAACCTACTTAATCAACTTGTTTGAATCGATGAAAGAAGAATTGAATATCAATACAATTAATGAAATTTGGCCACAGTTTAAATTAATTATCTATTCAGGAACACCAATTGCACCTTACAAGGAAAAATTAAATCAATTAGTCGGTCATGAGTTAAAATACCTTGGAGTTTACACCGCGACCGAAGGACCTTATGGTTTTGAAATTCCAGATTTAAACAAGGGACAAGAGGGGCATTATTTTTTAAACTTACACGATGTTGTTTTTGCATTTCGTGATTTAACAAACAATCAAGTTTTTGGTATTCATGAACTCATTCAAGGAAATGAATATGAAGTTTTAATTTCTATGCCAAATGGTTTTTTAAATTATTCTACTGGGGATATGGTGCGAATTAGGTCTGTCTATCCTTATGTTTCTTTTGAGCTTCTTGGACGAGTGGGACAAGGAATCAATGTGGCAACAGAAAAAATGTCAATGAATCAACTGACAGCGGCTTTTTCTAAAACGAAGAATCAGCTCAGGTGTGATTTAGAACATTTTTTTGTTTATCCGAGTTCTTCAGAATCAGGGCGTCCTTGTTATGAGTGGATTTTAGTTACAGATGATGAAGTTAAAATTGATAATGTTGGAGAAACACTTGATCAGTTTCTTTGTGAAGTTAATCCTGATTATTTTGAAAATCGACGAGATCTTAAATTGTTAGATAAGCCTAAAGTGTCTATTTTACCAAGGCGATTTATTCAAACTTATTTTCGATCGAAATGTGAAAAAGGACAATTAAAAATGAAATCGGCGTTTCCAAATCAAGATGAGTTTTTTCGCTTTAAAAGCGAAATTGAAAATCTAGGTGGATGGCAGTGATTTTAGTTTTAAGTGTTTTAAAAGGATTGCTTATTGGTTTATGTTTTTCTGCTGTTCCTGGCCCTACAGGTTATGGTATTTTATCCCATGCTCTTATTAAAGAAAGGCTTACGGCTCTTAAATGGTTGATGGGTCTTATTGCTGCTGAGATTATTATTCTTGTTTTGGTTTTGTCAATTTCACCTCTAGCAAAAATCATTGAAAATAATTTTTTTGAAATTGCTTCAGGCTTATTTTTAATTGGTTTTAGTGTTTTTACTTATTTTAATGAGAAAAAACATATCGATACTTTAAATGGAGCCAACCCGCTTTTATTGACGTTAAGTAATCCTGCCGTATGGATTGGATTGCTCGTTATTATTGGGATGAGTCCTCTTGAAACAAGTCTTGGTAAAGCGGTATTTTTGATTTCTTTGGAGTTAGGAACTATTTTGTGGTATGTTTTATTGATTTTAATCATTCATCGCGTGTCGTCTTCTTGGTTTACAGTCATTAGAAATTTTGCATTATTTTCAATTGCTGCTTTAGGTGCTTATACCTTTATTGTTGGTTTGAATTGAGATATAGACTATTTTGCAGCTCTTGTCTTAGTGACTGCTGCAAAATAGTCAAATTTGAGGTGTGCGAGTTCAAAAGGAGTTTATAATGATAAAAAAAATGGCCATTTATTTTTTTGTATTTATTTTTTCTTTTCAACTGTGGGCTCTCGAATGCAAACAGCAACTTGCTGTAAATAAAAGTCAGCGCTATGACTGTCATGTGAAAACAGAAAAAGGCCTTAAGAATTTTCATGTTTTAAAATTAAACGGAAGTTTTCAAGAAATTTCTCATGATCATTTTTATCTTATGGCTCCTGAAGTTTCAACAGGCGTCGTTGCGGGAGTTTTAGAGCGCTTAAATGGCGCAAGTGAATCCGTTACGGGCTTTAAACGTCAGATTCTTGGACAACTTTTAGAATGCTTTTCAAAAAATTTAACAAATTCTGTTACAATTGAATTTTTAGAAGGATTACAAGAATCAGCTAAGGGATACTTTTATCGCTATCAGGAACTGGGTTTGGAGCCTGTTTTTACGGTTGAAGACATTATTTTGGCCGGACTAAGCACAGAAATGGGGAATTTATTTGATGGAATCAAAGAACGATTTGAGTCTGACAAATTAGGAGCAGCAAATGAGGTATTAAATCAATGTGGAATCAATGTTCCGGCTGTTGTGTTGACTGGAATATTAGGCTCAATTTTGGTTTTAGGTCCAAAATTTAAGGGTGGATGCCTCGGGTTTGTTGTGCCAAAAGAGATGTCTGAAAGCGAACTGGGTCTTATCCATGCTCGAAATTTTGATTCCGATTTTATTCGTTTTTGGAATCATCATCCTGTTCTTGTTTTAGTTGAAGAACCCGGTCATTTAAAATACATGGCAACAGGTTCTGCTGGTGTGATTTTTCCGGCAGGAATTAGTGGTGTAAATGAAGCTGGAATTTCTGTTAGTCTTCATCAAATGTCGACAACAAAAGTCAATTTAAGTATTCAAGACCGCAACGGATTTATTGCCCCCTTTTTGCAACAAGTTGTGTTACGCGAGGCGCGCTCGATTGATGAGGCAATTAATATTGTAAAAAATGCAGGACGTTTTGCTTCTTGGACGATTTTAATTTCAGATGCTAAAACAGGGGAATCTGCATCTATCGAGTTTTCAGGCGAAAGAGTTCAAGTTTCTCAAAGAGAAAAACAAAAACCTCTTGGGCAAACCAACCATTTTTTAGGTTCTCAAATGCAAGATCAGTTTTTTTATTATAGTGTTCCTAAATTTTTTGAAACTCACTCCAGAATGGAAGTGATTTCAAAGGCTTTTTATCAAATGAAAACTCCGGTTCATCTAGAATGGGCGATTGATCAACTGGCTAGTCATGAAGATTATTATGCGGGTCTTAAAAGTTTTGGACGAACGGCAGTTAAGGCTTATAATGTTATGTCTACAATTTCGTTGCCTGAAAAAAATCAAATGTGGTTTACAGTAGGGGAAAAAAATCCAGCAGCTCACAGTACGTTTGTTGGTGTACAGGTGGATTGGAATAATCTCAACTTCGAATTAATTGGTAGTAAGCGCACAAGAGCTTATGAAAACAAACCCAACTGGGAAGAGTCTCTCTCTCACTTTATTAATGCTCGTGAACTTTACCACTTAAACAAGCCTTTTGATGCATTAAAAGAATTAGAGCAAGCTCAACAGCTTGCCATGAAGGATGGAATTTATGAAATTCCCTATCACTTTATGACGGCTCGGGTTTGGCAATCCGTGGGTGGGGATTTTATGGCTCACGATAAGTTATTTGAAATTTGGAATAATCATCGGGATGCGTTAAAAACATATATGAAGTATTGGGTCCCCTACCTTATTGCAAGGAATATTGAGGTGAGCGATTTGAGATATGATTTTAAATTAAGAAAAGATAGAGATTCTCTTTTGGAAATTGCCCAAAAAGAAGCAAGAAAATTAAAACAAGAATTTCAACATCGGGATTTGGATCAAGTGTTAGATGACATTGAAGTTCTTTTGAAAATTAAACATCCTCAGGGGACAACGGCCTTTGATGTTCCCAAATTAAAAAGCCTCGATTTTATTACGATTGAGTGATTCAAGGCATTATTTTTTGCTGCATCTCATAATCATGTCTTTAATTGCCCATGCTATGAGCTTTGTGTTATCTAAATTATTTGTCTTTTGTAAGACATTAATGAGTTTTTTATAAAAAAGGTCTGGCTACCCTTTTTGGTATTTTTGTGTCTGTTGCACGATAGAACACAATTTGCACAAAATTGAAACATAAAATTGAAACATAAGTTCAAGCATTTAAAAAAAAGAGAGGTAAAAAATGTTAAACAACACGATTGGTGAACTTTTAAAAAGAAATTCTAAAAATCATGGTGAAAAAGAAGCTGTTGTCTTCAGTTACAATAATATTCGATGGACATGGAATGAATTTGATCGCTTAAGTGATTTGGTTGCAAAGTCTTTACTCGCACAAGGAATTAAGCGAGGCGATCATGTTGCAATTTGGGGGACAAATCGACCTCAATGGCTCTTAACTCAAATGGGATCAGCAAAAATTGGAGCGGCTCTAGTAACCATTAATCCTGAATGGAAATCAAATGAGTTAGAATATGCCTTAAATCAATCAGACACAAAACTATTAGTTATGATTGATGGTTTTTCTAAGATGAGTGGAAATAAAGAGTTTCGATATGACTATATAAAAACGATTCGAGAGATTGTACCAGAGTTATCACAAGTGAGTTCTAATGATAATTTAAATTCTCAAAAGTTGCCTGAGTTAAAAAAAGTTGTTCTCGTCTGTGAAAATTCTGAAAAAGGAATGATCAATTGGGAAGATTTCTTGCGTCTTGGGGAAGGCATTTCAAATGAAAAATTTGAGGAGGTCTTTAAAAGCGTAGATAAGCAAGACACGTGTTTAATTCAGTACACATCTGGAACAACAGGCTTTCCCAAAGGGGCACAACTGACTCACTTCAATGTGGCTAATAACGCTTTTCAATCTGCACAGACCATGAAATTAACTGATCAAGATAGTCTTTGTGGTCCGGTTCCTTTTTATCATTGTTTTGGATCAATTTTAGTTAATTTAATCGGCTTAACCGTTCCGTGTAAAACGGTGATTCCAGCCGAACACTTTAATCCTCGCTCAACTTTAGAAGCTGTTTCAAAGGAAAAATGCACCGCTCTTCATGGGGTGCCAACAATGTTCATTACTGAGTTGGATGATCCGGATTTTCAAAAATTTGACACCTCTCATTTGCGTACAGGAATTATGGCCGGTGCCCCCTGTCCTGCTGAGCTTATGGATGCTGTTGCTAAAAAAATGGGAGCTAAAGATATTACGATTGGTTATGGTTTAACAGAGGCGTCACCAATTACTCATCAAACATGTCCTGAAGACACTTTTGAAAAAAGAATCACAACAGTTGGACGACCTCATCCTAATACTGAAGCGCGTATCGTTGACCCTGGCACGATGAAAGACTCTCCTCAAGGTGAAGTGGGAGAAATCTGGGTTCGTGGTTATAATGTGATGAAAGGTTATTATAAGAAGCCTGAAGAAACGACTAAATCTATTGTTGATGGAGGCTGGTTGCGTACGGGGGATTTAGGTTTTGTTGATGATGAAGGGTATTTTCATATTTCAGGTCGTTTAAAAGAAATGTTTATTGTTGGTGGCCATAACGTGTATCCTGCTGAAATTGAGCAAACAATTCAATCGATGTTTCATGACAAAATAGACATGATCCAAGTTGTTGGTGTTCCTCATCCAAAACTTCAAGAGGCTTGTGCTTGTGCTGTTCAGGTAAAACCGGGTGTAAAATTAACTGAAGAGGAGATAATTGAAAAGTGCAAAGCTGAAATGGAATGGCCTAAAGTTCCTCGTTATGTTAAATTTATGAAGGATTACTCACAGGTGATGACTGTAACCGGAAAAATTCAAAAATTTAAACTTAAAGATATTTTTGTTGAAGAGTTTAATTTATAATAAAAAGTTTGAAACAAACGATTATTAATTAGTGGCTGCGGCAAAACAGCCAACAAAGAAGTTAGCTGTTTTGCAACAGCCACTAATAAACAGTTCTTTATAAGGGAGTGCATTTATGAGTAATGAAAAATCAACTCGTGTAGTGGCTTTAATTGGACCCTATTTGAGCGGAAAAACAAGCTTATTTGAGAGCTTACTTTTTTGTGGCGGAACAATTCATAAAAAAGGCACCGTCATTGATGGAAATACGGTTGGAAACTCATGCCAAGAAGCAAAAGACAATCAAATGAGCATTGAGGTTTCTATTGCGGATACTCATTTCAATAAAAACCGCATTACATTTATTGATTGTCCTGGTTCACTTGAATTTATTCAAGATACAATAAATGCAATTCCAGTTGTTGATGCAGCTATTGTTTGTTGTGAACCAGAAATTGAAAAATTGATTGCTTTATCTGTTTTGTTTAAACAGCTCGAAGACAATAAAATTCCTTTTTACATTTATATAAATAAATGTGATTTAAATTCTCCTGATCCAAATCAATTTTTATCTCAGATGCAGGATCTTGCGAATATAAGTGTTTGTTTAAGGCATTTCCCAATTTCAGAGGGGAGTTCGTTTTGTGGTTATGTTGATGTTTTAGAAAATAAAGCCTATCAATATGGTGAAAATGAGTTAAAACCAGGTTCAGATGTTTCTGAATCTCTTAATAGTGATGTCGATCCTTTACGAACTCAATTTTTAGAACAATTAGCAGATTTTGATGATGCTCTTCTTGAAGGGCTTTTGGAAGACAAGATTCCGCCAATGGAAGAAATTAATAAAATTCTTGAAAAAGCATTGGAGCAAGCAGGACTAGCACAAGTGATTTTTGGTTCTGCCTTAAATGATTCAACAACACGAGCCTTATTGAAAATGATTTCAGAAGAAGTCCCCAGTGTTGAAAATACCGCAAAAAAATTAAATTTAGATTTATCAGCTTCAGAACCTCTTGTTCAAGTTTTTAAAACTTTCTTTGTTCCCCATAGAGGGAAACTTTCTGTTTCTCGTGTGTGGCGAGGAAAAGTGACTGAAGGAATGAGTTTAGGTGGAAAAAACTTATCTGGAATGGTTTCTCTAATGGGATTGGAAGTTGAGAAAAAGCCTGAGGCTGTTGCGGGTGATATTATTGCTCTTAGTCGAATGGATGAAGTTGATACTGGAGACGTTATTTCTGGCAAAAAAGAAGGCGAAAAAATTGAGTTTGCGCCTCCAATTCCCCCCTTGTTTTCAATGGCATTGACGGCGACAAAGCGTGCTGATGAAATGAAATTGACTTCAGCTTTATCTAAAATTGTTGAAGAAGATACAAGCTTAACGTTTGTGCAAAATCAAAACACCAAAGAATTAGTCTTGTGGGGTCAAGGAGAGATTCAGTTAAAGATTGCCGTTGAGAAGTTAAAAAATAGATACAATATCGAAGTGACTTCTGCTCGTCCTCAGATTGAATACAGAGAAACGATAAAACGATCGTTGACGGTTCATGGACGACATAAAAAGCAAACGGGGGGGCACGGACAATTTGGTGATGTTCATTTAGAAGTTAAACCACTTCCTCGTGATCAGGGGTTTAAATTTAGTGAACGAATCACAGGTGGAGCTGTTCCACGAAATTATTTTCCAGCTGTTGAATCAGGAGTTGTTGAATACATGACTCAAGGCCCATTGGGTTTTCCTATTGTTGATCTTGAGGCCACTCTTGTTGATGGTTCTTACCATAAGGTTGATAGTTCGGAATTGGCTTTTCGTCTCGCTGCTATTGTTGCAATGAAGGAGGCCGTGCCTAAATGTGAACCTGTTTTATTAGAGCCAATCTGTAAAGTTGATATTTCTATTCCTAGTGATTTTCTGTCCAGTGCTCAAAAGTTGGTGACAGGGTGTCGGGGGCAAATTTTAGGATTTGGAGGAAAAGAAGGTTGGAAAAAATGGGACGTGGTCAGCGCAACAATTCCTCAGGCTGAAATGTTTAATCTCATTATTGAGCTTCGTTCTTTAACTAAGGGATTGGGTTTTTTCCATTACGAATTTGAGCCTGAACTTCAGCGGTCATGCCATAGAGGCCAGATTATACGCAGAAGATCCC
>CAYMLA010000063.1:0-1401 GCA_964390785.1 uncultured Bdellovibrionales bacterium
AACGTGATGATTAAATACGACAACGAGCCAGGCGAACTAAAAAAACTAAAAACAGAACCTTTTGAAGACGTTATTTCTAAATGGAACCAACAAAGTGTTTTTGCACACACTGTTAAAAATAAAATTACACGTGATAAAATTAACCCTATAGAAACTGCAGAAGCCTTAAAGCAATGGTCACTGTCTCATCAAATAAATTTTATTCCTTTTCTCCAACATGTTGAAAAAAAAATTCATTTTATTTGTGGCCAAAACGACACTAAATTTTCAAAACTCTATTCAACTCTTCCAATCCCTACACAGAACAAATTTTTCATTAAAAACTGTGGTCATCGACTGATCCAAGAAAACCCAAAAGAACTTGCACAAATCATTATACAATCTCTATAAAGAATTACACTATCTTAAATCAATTTGTTGCTTTGTATTCGCCCGACGATTTATTTTGTACAACTTAACCCGCTCATGTTTTTCATTCATGATACTAATATAAATATCTCTACTTGCTGGAATCCTAACATTTCTTGCTTTTTCTGTTCCTACAAAAGTATTTTCAACATATATCTTCTGATTTTTCCCCGCATCAATTGAAATCCAAGCATGAGGTTGAACTGAACTTGTTTTTCTTTTTTTTATTTGAACATTTTCTGTAACTTCTTTTTTTAAATAAGATTGATGCTGCTTTTGTTTATTGACTTCCTTATTTATATTTTCAATTGACTTAAATGAACCCAACATCACAACTAGATTTGCTAAAAGCAACACAATTACTGGAGCGACGTACCATCCCATATGCTTTGCTTTTAATTTTTTTTTGAAATTTTTAGTAACTAAACCCAATAATCCTAAACTATAGGTTTTTGTTCCTTCTCTTACGCGCATAAGCGAATGAGTGATTTCTGTTTGTCCTTTTTGATTCAACTCATGAACTTTTAGCAATTCTTTTAGCTCTTCAACATCGACAGCAAATAGACGAAACACAGTTTCAGAAATTCTATTTTCGTTTCGACCAGAATACTGCAATTGAAACATTGCATTTTCAATGTCAGATAACATATCATCAATGGAAAGATAACGACGATCCAAACGCTTTTGAATGGCTTTGTGACAAATGGCTGCAATTCGATCAGGCAATTCAGGATTATAATTTTTAACCGACGGAACATGGCAATTGGTCACTTTTTCAACAACTTCATGAAGAGTGGCACCAGCAAACAATTTTCTCTCAGCCAACAACTCCCACATCACCACGCCTAATGAAAAAACATCTGTTTGCTTATTTAACCAGAGACCTTTTGCTTGCTCAGGACTCATATAAGCAACCTTACCTTTTAGTACATTAACTTGCGAATTTTCAACACTGGTGTTTTGTTTTGCAATTCCAAAATCAATCAGTTTTAC
>CAYMLA010000063.1:1411-10128 GCA_964390785.1 uncultured Bdellovibrionales bacterium
TCCATTATAGCCAATCATTATATTATGAGGGCTAATATCTCTATGTATAATTTCAATGGGATCACCATAATCTGAAAAATTATGAATATAAGACAATGCTGAAGCAATCTGTTTAATAATGTAAAGTTTATCGGGCAAGGTTAAGTTCAACTGTGTCTCACGAATAGTCGACATAAACTGTCGCAACGTTTTACCTGGAAAAAACTCCATCGACAAAAACGGGTTTTGATCAAAACTACCGTATTCATGAACCATTATAATATTAGAATGCCTAAATCGAATGGCAATTGCACACTCTCTCATAAACATATCGACAAACTGACGATTTCTGGCCAAATCAGAATGAATTTTTTTAAGAGCCACTAACTTTGAATGAACAACATCGGTCGGACGAGCCAAATAAACTTCAGCCATCCCCCCTTGTCCAATTTTTGACAAAATATTAAACTTTCCGAATTGTTCCAAAAAAGTCTCCTCTTTTAGATAAATCGGAAAAAAAAGAAAAATTGTTAAGGAATATTGCTCTTTTGTCTAATCGTTCGACATTTTTTTCAAAGCAAACAAAGCAAAAGCGATCATCTGCTGTCTGATGAGAAACGAGTCTTAACCGTTAATGTATTCTTCTTCAGAAAAATCATCCACTTGAACGGCATCCTCTCTTAGAATTTCAGCCTTTTTAAATACCTCTGCTTCTTCTTTTGTAATCACTTCTCGCTCAACGGCCAAATCCAATAAAGTTATCAAACGTCGTTTGGGAAGTTGCTGAATCCGAACAGCTCTTTTTAGCTTTTTTTCAATCGGTAAGCTCTCATGAAGTGCTTTAAAAGCTTTTTCATAGCGACCTATCGCTGAGTCTTCTTGATTTGAAAAATAAATTCCATCTGTTAATCGATCACGAACACCATCAAACTCTTGAATTTTTTGAGCGATTTTATGAGTCAATTGATCTGTAGGAGGTTCACCAATACGATTAAAACCCAACCATGATCGCACAACCCCTCTTAACCACCAAGTAAATCCTGGTAATCTGAAATTTTCGTAAATGCCTTCAAATGCAAGTTGAATTTCATATAATGCCTTTTCAATACCAAATTGAGCAAATTCCAAATCTTCTTTTTTATGATTTTCATGTTCATAACGATGCAAAACAGAAAACCCCAAATACATCCACCCTAAAATATCAGCCAAACGTCCTGTTAACTTCTCTTTTGTTTTTAATGTTCCACCAAGAGTTCCCATTGCTAAATCAGACATAACGGCAAACACCGCCGACGCCCAACTTAAACGCCGATAATACTTGGCCATTGGTCCAGAGACGGGAGATAGTGTCAACCGACCTCGGGTTAAACTTAACAATTCAGCTCGAATCAAATTACGCACAATATGCCCCACATGGCCCCAAAAAGCCAAGTCAAACGCTTTAATGTCTCCTCTTGATGCTGCATCAATTTCTTTAAACGCATAAGGATGCGCTCGCATAGCTCCTTGTCCGAAAATAATCATTGAACGAGTTAAAATATTTGCTCCTTCCACTGTAATTCCAATCGGTGTTGCAATATAAGGATGAGCCAAAGTGTTTCGAGGACCGACAGAGATAGCAGCTCCTCCCAAAATATCCATTCCATCATTAATTACTTTTCTAAATGTCTCTGTAAAATAATACTTTGCAATCGCGGTTACAACGGGCGGCTTTATTTTTTGATCTAAAGCCCCTAAAGTCAATTTTCGAGCTGATTCAAACAAATAAGTTTGACCTGCAATCCGAGACAAAGGCTCTTCAATCCCTTCGAATTGACCAATTGGAATTCCAAATTGTTTTCTAATTTGCGCATAAGCACTTGTAACACGAGTGACCATCTTCATTCCACCTAAACTTTGTGCAGGCAACGAAATCCCTCGACCAGCAGCCAAACAATCCATCAACATTGCCCAGCCTTTGCCTGCCATCTCTGCTCCACCAATAATATCATCAACTGAAATAACAACATTTTCTCCTGAAAAAGGACAATTATGAAATGGAACATAAAGTGGATTATGACGGCGTCCTATATCAATTCCTGGTGTTGAAACAGGAATAAGCGCACAAGTGATTCCCAAATTCTTTCCACGCCCTAATAATTCATCAGGATCTTTTAATTTAAATGCAATACCGATTAAAGTTGCAATAGAGGCAAGAGTGATATAACGTTTTGTCCAATTGAGTTTAATTTTTATTTGACCGTCCGTATCTTTAAATAAAATACCAACAGCATTCATCGATCCGGCATCACTTCCTGCTAATGGTTCAGTTAAGGCAAAGCAGGGAATTTCTTCTGCCGTCGCCAACTTTGGTAAAAGACGATTTTTTTGTTCATCAGTCCCATAATGAAGAAGAAGTTCTGCCGGTCCTAAAGAATTGGGAACCATAACCGTAATTGCCGCAGTTAAACTATGAGAACCTAATTTAGCAACAACTTCACTATTAGCAGAAGCACTAAATCCTAATCCACCATACTCTTTTGGTATGATCATTCCAAAAAATTTGTACTCTTTAATTTTACTCCAAAACTGATCAGGAATTTTTTTGGATTTCCAAACCGTCCACTCATCAATGGAAGCGCAAAGGTCTTCAACTGGACCAGATAAAAAGGCTTTTTCTTCTTCAGATAACTGTCCTGGAGGATTTTTTAAAAGAGATTTAAAATTGGGTTTGCCAGAAAAAAAATCTTTCTCGATCCAAACAGAACCTGCATCCAATGCTTCTTTTTCTGTCTGAGAAACTTTTGGAAAAATCTTTTGCATAAACTTCATCAAGAATCGAGTGATCACTTGACGTCGAACAAACTTAAAATTAAACAGCGCAACAAAAATGGCTAAAACCACCCACATCCAAATCGGAGCACCATATCCCAGCATTACAAAAGCAATAAAGCCAGACCAAACAAACAATGGAAACCCTTGAAAACCGATAAACAAAAAGCCAAGAAAAACCAAGGCCAAAGTTAAATACAAAGAGTAATCATTAAAAAATCCAAAAATCTGTTCCATTTTTCCTCCTTTTAACACTTCACATCTTAGCAGGATTAATCCTAATTCACATCAAAATTTTATTTTTTTTAAAATTTATTTTTTTTAAAAATTGATCCTCTTTTATAAAAACTGCAGTACAATAGTGGCTGTTTTGCAGCAGCCACTAATTAGGTGCATTACTTCATAAATCTTATTCAATCAATAGGAGTCTTTTTTTATGCCACAATGGACTCAAAACAGAATTCAATATCAAATTTTTCCGGATCGTTTTTATCGAAGTGAAACACAAAACAATTCACTCCAATTTTCAAATTGGGATTGCCAACCAACAAACCACAATTTTTTTGGTGGAGATCTTTGGGGCATAACAGAAAAATTAGATTACCTCATCGATCTTGGCATCAATATGATTTATCTTAATCCTATTTTCCAATCAGCAAGCAACCATCGTTATCACACTTATGATTATTTCCAAATTGATCCGCTTTTAGGAGGAAACAAAGCTTTTGAAACTTTTTTAAACAAATGTCATCAATCAGATATAAAAGTCATTTTAGATGGAGTGTTTAATCATGTTGGACGTGGCTTTTTTGCTTTTCATCACCTTCTTGAATGTGAAAAAGAATCTCCTTATATAAACTGGTTTCATGCCCCTGATTTTCCTCTCAATGCTTATGAAACTCATTCTTCTCCTAATTATCAAGCGTGGTTCAACCTTCATCCATTGCCAAAATTAAATCACAATCATCCAGACGTCAGTCAATACATCATTGACGTCGGACGGTATTGGCTAAATTTTGGAATTGACGGATGGAGGCTCGATGTCCCAGAAGAAATCTCTTTTGATTTTTGGAAACGATTTTGCAAAGAAATGCGCTTATCTCATCCTGATTGTTATATTGTTGGGGAAGTTTGGGCTGATGAAATTCAAAATTCATCCACCGATTGGATTCAACCAGAACTTTTTAATGCCGTTATGAATTACGGATTAACAGGAGCGATTATCAGCTACCTCATTGGAAATGAACTTAACCAAGACTTAATTAAAGGACAATCTCATGTTTTTTCAAATGAATTAAACACATCTGAAATGAAAGTGCGCCTCACACATCTTAATCAAATTCGATCAAATGAAAATCGGCACCATCAAATGAATCTATTAGACAGTCATGACACCGCACGATTTATAAGACTGGCTCATCAAAACACCGATCTTTGTCAATTGGCTTATACCCTCTTATTTGCTTTTCCTGGTATTCCCAGTCTCTATTATGGAAGCGAAGTCGGACTTGATGGAGGACGTGACCCCGATTGCCGACGCCCAATGCCTTGGAACGATCAATCCTATAATAAAAATTTACTTAACCATATTCGTCGTTTAATTCAACTCAAAAAAACACGACCTGAATGGCAAACCGGAAGTTTTGAAGTCCTTGATTTAACGGATAACAGCGACACTCTTCTCTTTAAAAGAAGTTTAGACTCAAAGCAAATCAGTCTTGTTTTTATTTTAAAAGAGTCTTGTCTATTGAATCATTCATTTGAAATTAAAAATTTTAATCCTGAAAAAAAGAAATGGACTTGTGCCCTCACCGACACAACTCTATCCTATAACGGAACCCATTGGACACTCAACACGGAATCTGATATTACAGGTCCACTGAGTTTAATTTTTATTTAGTGGCTGCTGCAAAACAGCCAACTTCTTCGTTGGCTTCGCTCAAATCTCACTGCGACGCACTTAATGTGCGACTCATTCGATTTGAGCTCGCGCGCCTCGAATTTGACTATTTTGCAACAGCCACTCAGGCAAACTGCAAAACAGGCACTAGATAATGACTGTTGCTCATTTCTACCACAACCACCAATTTGTTCCCAAAGAAATTGGGCCAAGGCCATTTAAATCAGCCATTGGATAACTGCTTCCTGATTGAGTCGAAACATCACCATAGTTATTTGTGTTTTCTCGCCCTAAACGTCCACCTGTTCCATATCCCCAACACGTCACATTACCGTTAGAGCTTATACCACACGTATGACTACTGCCTATCGCTGTTGCAGCTAGCCCACTAACATCACTTATCAGATTTGGACTGGATTGGTTTGCGGTGCTATTGATTCCTAATTGTCCAACATTATTGTAACCCCAACATTTTGTGTTTCCACCACTGTCTTGAACACAAGAACCCCAATACGTTGACAAACCCGTAACACCTGTTAAACCAGAAATTGGATAAGGACTATTTTTTCCTCCCGCTCCACCCATTTGAAAAAAGGAATCATCACCCCAACAATAAACATTTCCATTCCAATTTGTCGCGCACACATGATAAGGGCCTGCTGCAATTTCACGAATTTGAGATAACGAAGAAACCATAACTGGAGAAGAAGAATCAACAAAGCTTCCATTACCCAACTGTCCTTTATCGTTGCGTCCCCAACAATAGACTTTTCCAGAAGCACTTAGTGCACAAGCAAATTCATCACCAGCAGCAATATCAATCATATTCATAAGTCCACCACTGAGCAACTGAGGAGAAGACTCATAAGAAGAAGTTGTTCCAATTCCAAGCTGTCCATAATAATTATCCCCCCAACATGAGACTTGAGAATTTTCAAGTATGGCGCAACTGTGCTTCCATCCCAAAGCTAATTTTGAAGCAAATAAATTTCCTCCATTAACATAAGCTAAATTATCACCCATTTCTCCACTATTGTCTCCAATGGTTGAAAATGCCCCATTTCCTAATTGGCTTTTATCATTTCGCCCCCAGCACTTCACTCGTCGATCGTCCATAATGGCACAAACATGAGTTAATCCAGAGGCAAGCTGAACCGGATGAACGTTGGTTCCTAAATTAAGAGGTGGTAAATTTTCTCCCATATCACCAGATGATGATCCACGATTAATAAGATCTTCATAACCCATTCCAAAAGTTCCGGCTTCGCCCCAACATTTTACATGATAATCCCAAGGATGCAAAGCGCAGGTAAAATTTGAGGTTGCCACCAAATTATAACGAGCAGGATTAATTTTAAAAAATCCCGCTCCTAATGGAGCCGCACCGTCATCAGCAATCGTAATCAAAATTTCAGTGCTATAATCCAATAACTTAACAAAAAATGAACTGTAATGATATTCACTCGCTGAATAAGAAATCTGAGAAGAAGAATATGGAACTGAGCAAGCGTCATCAGAATAAACTCCCAATTTACCACCAGAAGATTCAGAAATCGAAAGCATCAACGCTTCTGGTGTTGGAGCTGGAATATTATTGGAATCTGCAGGAACCACCATGATAGGTAAACAATCATCAACCCGCAATTGATCCTTTCTTTGAAGAACAGACCAATGATCTGAAGAACCAGGCATATCAACACTTAAATTAAAAATCATAGGATTAGCATTTAAATTATTATCCCCCTGAACTGATATTTCATAATTTTGTAGTCCCGTAATCCCTGACTCTTTCAACCAAAATTCAACCGTATCACTTCCACTAAAAATCACCGGTGTTGTCAAAAGACTTGTGCAACTGCTTTCTGAATAAAGCGAAATTGTTCCTAAACCTCCTGAAGGGGAAACCTGAATCCCTTCATTGGCCAAAACGGCTTGTGTTTGAAAATTCGAATCGAGAGCTTGAGCTTTATACTGATGACACTGATCACGCCCAATCAAGGATGGCCCTTTAAGAACAATTCGATCAGGAGGAATACTCGCCATGTATTCATAGGTCACATGAACTGTCGAACAAAGGCCAACATTTCCTGCTGAATCAATGGCACGCGCATAATATGTATATGTAGAGGGAGCCAAAGAAAAACTCATTATATTCACAGATGAGCCTGCCGCAACGCTACTCCCCATTAACCCTGTTGAACATGTTGATGATGTGTACAACTCAACCGTATCTCCACTATTAACACCCGAAACTTGAATTTCAGGAGTAGAATCACTTCCTGGTGAAGTGGCCGGATCGATCAAACTCAACGCCGTTGGCATCAAAGGTGCCGTTTGATCCAAAACAATAGGCCCCGCCGTTGCCACTGTACTCATGCCATTTAGATTTTTTAACCAAGCATAAAGCGTTTTTGGTTCTTCTGGAGAAGAAATAGTAAATGTTGTAGGAAGCACAGAAGACTCCCAAGTGCAGTTTACTGAATCTGTGTTATTGACCAAAATACACCACTGCGTTTGAGTGCCATCACTCGTAAAATTAATTGCAATATTAGACAAACTTGTTGGACTAGATTCTGTGATTGAAAAATTAACAATAGTGGGTACTGCCCCTCCACCTCCACCGGAACCAACTTTTACGAGATAATTTCCTGTATTAAAAGAATCACCAGAACTAATTGCAGAAGAAAACACCACATGAGTATCTGTTGGGTTTTTATAATAAAATGCCCCACTCATTGCTCCAGTTGTCAAAGTCACTTGAGAATCTGTAGTCATACAAGTTGGATCACTGTAAAAAATCCCTCCCCCTGAAGAGTCTGATAAATTAATTACAGTTGGTTTTGAAACAACGACAGGAGTAAAAACTTGATAGCCGGTACAAGAACTCACTGCAATAGCATCTTCTCCAGAAAAATATAGGCCATCGGTCACATTGACACTTAATTCAGCAAATCGAGATGGATCCAAATTTTTTTCAATAAGAAGTGTTACAGACTCTGCATAATTGTTTTTAAAATAAAATGCTTTTTCATTCACTGCTGCGGGCATATTCAACGTTGTTATTGTTAGCGTCCCCGACTCACATTCGGCTCGAGTTGAATAAAAATTACCATTATTTGAACTTAAATTATACGTTTCAGAAGAAGAGCTCTCAACTCGACTAAAATAAAACGCACGACAAGAATAGGTTGCAATAGTAGATGGGCCGTTTAGATCAAGACCAGAATCACCCTCAACAAATAGATCAAAATAACCATCGGATAAAGTATCACCACTGGTTTGTTGAGCATGAAGACTCACATGAGCTTGAAAAACACTAGCACTATAATACACTGTTGCTGAATCCGTAGAAGGAGCAATCGAAAACGTAGATTGAGAACCACCCGAACAATCTGAGCTTGTATAAAAACTTCCCCCATTCCCACTGTCATCCACACTCACCATTGTCTCTGCAGAAACACTATGTGAACTTTTCAACTGAAAAGGCACACAACTTCCATCAGCAACATAATCTGGACCTTCAAAATAAAGACCATCTTCAATAGAAAGATTAAATGTGCTTTCAACACTTGAATCACTATTTAAACGAGCAGAAATTAACGTCAAACCAACAATAGAATTATTTCGATAAAAAAACTTACCATAGGACTGGCCTACTCCTAAATTGAATTGAGAAACTCCTCCCGAATAACTTTGACAAGACGACAAATTCAAGAAGAACATTCCTCCCTTATCTGTCGAAAGATCAAAAGTCTCACTCATTGTGTCTGAATCACGACCAAGCTGCAATTGGGCGCAAGCTCCAGCAGCGATTAAAGGAGGCCCATTGATCCCAATACCTTGAGTCGTTCCAGATGTCGTCTCACTAATATCAAATTGGCCAATATAAGCATCTCCAATTGTTTGTCCCGCCTCTTCAGGAGAAAAAACATGAGCCTGAATATAGCCCTGTGCTGGAGCTGACACTTTTGATTTCATATAAAAATAAGGCAAATAAGAATCACCAGCTTTCAAATCAAAACTCGAT
>CAYMLA010000064.1:0-10092 GCA_964390785.1 uncultured Bdellovibrionales bacterium
CCGTCCGTTTATGCAATGGGTAACAGATAGCTTTCAAGATTCCGTTGACGATATGTTACCAAGAACAATTGAAGAGCTTGAAGAGCTTCAATCCGTAGACAGTTCGCTTCCGGGAATGAGTCGCGCTTTGCCGACCTTAGAAGAAGCCATTGATCCCGATAAGGCCGAGTGCGAGCTTTTAAAAGATAGAATTTCAAATTTAATTGAAAATGATTCAATAAAAGCGGCTAATGCATTTGGATTATGGTTGGTAAGGAGAGATCTGTAGATGGCAAAACTTAAGAAACTTGATAATTTAGAATTTGAAAATTTAAAAGGAATTGAAAAAGCGGCAATTTTATTAAATTATCTGGGTAAAGATGCAGCAATGTCTTTTCTAAAGCATGTTGATGATGCCGATATTCGAAAATTAATTACGATATTAAATAAATTCAGAATTGTTTCTGTTCATGTGACAAAAAAAGTTTTAGAAGAATACTACGAAATGATTAGTGAGGCTGAAGATTATATTTTTTCAGGAGATGTTTCTGATAAAGATACTATAGTTGATGCTCTTGGCGAAGAGCGCGCTCGTGGTTTGTTGGGAGGTTTAAACGTTGCAAGTGTATCTAGTCGCTCTCTTGAAAGTCTAGAAATGGTTGATTCAAAATCTCTTGCAAATTTTTTGCTTAATGAACATCCCCAAACGGTGGCCGTGATT
This sequence comes from uncultured Bdellovibrionales bacterium, assembly GCA_964390785.1. Lineage (GTDB taxonomy): Bacteria > Bdellovibrionota > Bdellovibrionia > Bdellovibrionales > CAYMLA01 > CAYMLA01. The sequence continues at coordinate 701 of CAYMLA010000064.1, forward strand.
CTTTCTCATCTCGAGCCAGAAAAAAAAGGAGAAGTATTAAAAAGATTACCCGAAGGGGTGCAACCTGAAGTTGTTTTGAGAATGGCTAATTTAGAACATGTTGCTCCAGAATTAATTGTTGAAGTGGATAATGTTCTAAAAAATGAATTGGCCTCATTAACAACAGTTGAACAAGCCCAATTGGGTGGAGTTCAGCCAGTTGCTGAGATGTTAAATGTGATGGACAAAAATACAGAAACGTCAATTATGTCGAGATTAGAAGAGAAAGACCCAATATTGGCTGAAGAAATTAGAAAACTGATGTTTGTATTTGAAGATATTGTTAAGATTGACGATCGTGGGATACAAGCCCTTCTTAAGGAAGTTCCAAATGAAAAATTGTTGTTAGCTCTTAAGACTGCTCAAGAAGATATAAGAAATAAAATATTTAAAAATATTTCTCAAAGAGCGGCCAATATGCTTAAGGAGGACTTAGACAATATGGGTCCTTCGCGATTGTCTGATGTAGAAGGAGCGCAGCAAGAAATTGTTAATGTTGCTCGACGGCTTGAAATGGAAGGTAAAATCCTTATTTCTCGTGGTGGATCGGAGGATGCTCTTGTTTAAAAAAACAATCATTTCATCAGAGGTAGCAAAGAATTTTGTATTGCCTTATCAGCCTAAAAAAGTAGAAATAATTTTTGGTTCTGCTGCAAAAGATTTTGTTGAACGACAAATTTCAAAAAAAAGTGATTTTTCTTTGGCAAATCCAGTACGAATGCAAACGGGAATTAATCTTTTAGAAGAAAAAACAATAGAAGATAGAGTTGAACAGAAGGCTTTGGAAAAATTAAAAGATGTTCAAGAAAAGGCTTATAAAGAAGCCTATGATCTTGGAATGCATGAAGGTAAAAATGAAGCGATTAAAAAATATGAAGAAAAACTGACAGAACAAATTCATGGGTTTGGAAATTTAATCAACTCATTACAAACATTAAAACAAGAATTATTTAGTCAAAATGAAGCTCAGTTGATTAAATTACTATTCTTTTTTGCTCAAAAAATTGTTGAAACTGAACTTGAAATTCATCCTGAATTAATTTTACCGATTTTAAAAAAATCAGTTGAAGATATAAGTGGTGATGATGAAATTAAAATTAAGATAAGCAAACAAGATTTTGAGTTCATTGAAACAATTATGGATGAACTGCCTAAGGATTATGGTTTTATAAAGGAAATTCAATTGGAAGTATCTGATGATCTGTCTGTTGGTGGATGTGTGGTTGAAACCAATTATGGAGACGTCGATTCATCTCTTGAACAGCGTGTTTTAAGGTTGTCAGAAGCGATTCGTCTTTCTATTCCTAAAATAAAAAATAAGGTGGCAAGTTGATGTCTAATGATTTTGAAATTGATGTTGATCGCTATATTGAAGCCTTTTCTAATCGTAAGTTGCGCTTAGATATGGGGAAAATCACACGTGTTGTTGGGAATGTGATTACTGGATATATCCCCGGTGTTCGATTGGGATCAATTTGTCTTGTTTATCCGTCTGGAGGAGAAGAACCATTCAAGGTTGAAGTTGTAGGCTTTAAGGATCGAGAAGTTATAATGATGCCCTTAAATAAGATGTCGGGTGTTGGACATGGTGCAAAGTTGGTTCTTGTTCAGTCAAGATCAAATATTTTTTTAAGCGAAAATATGTTGGGAAGAGTGATTGATGGTTTGTGTGTTCCAATTGATGGGAAGGGTCCGATTGAAACAAGTGATGAAATTAGTTTATATAGAGAAGTGGAAACTCCCCTTAAAAGAGATTTGATTCGTGAGCCGATTGATTTAGGAATTCGTTCAATAAATGGATTGTTGACCGTTGGAAGAGGGCAGCGAGTAGGCATTATGGCGGGGTCGGGTGTCGGGAAATCAGTTTTACTGGGAATGATAGCAAGAAACACGGATGCCGATGTAAATGTTATTGCATTGATTGGAGAACGGGGGCGAGAAGTCAGAGAATTTATTGAAAATGATTTAGGAAAAGAAGGTTTGTCTCGAAGTGTTGTGGTCGTCGCAACGAGTGAGCAAAGTCCTTTGATGCGCATGAGAGGAGCTTTTGTTGCAACATCAATCGCTGAGTATTTTTCTAAAATGGGAAAGAATGTTTTATTTTTAATGGATTCAGTGACTCGATTCGCAATGGCTCAAAGAGAAATTGGTCTAAGCATTGGTGAGCCACCAGCATCAAAAGGATATACACCGAGTGTGTTTTCTCTTTTACCAAAGTTGGTTGAGCGAGTGGGATATTTTGAGGGGTGTGGGAGTGTAACGGGATTGTATTCTGTTCTTGTTGAGGGAGATGATATGGACGATCCTATTGGAGATTCCGTTCGTTCATTATTGGATGGTCATATTGTATTGGATCGTAAACTTGCACAAAGAGGTCATTATCCTGCTGTGGATGTTTTGCAAAGTTCAAGTCGAGTTATGCGGCATGTGACTGATGAAGAGCATCAGTTGTTAGCGTACAAACTTAAAGAAATAATGTCTATTTATCGTGATGCAGAAGATTTAATAAATATTGGTGCATACAAAGTGGGTTCAAATCCAAAAATAGATGAATCAATTCGGCTTATGCCAAAAATTAATGAATTTTTAAAACAGAAAATAGAAGATTGTTTAACAATTAATACAATTGTCGAAGATTTAAAATCAGCGCTGACATAAATAGTGCTTGCTGTGAAATAAGAAAATTGGTGGGTTTAATGAAGTTTGTTTTTTTGTTTGAAAATGTCTTAAAACAAAAAAAAAGAATAGAAGACGAAAAAGCAAAAGAGTTTTCAGCCGCACAAATTGAATATGATCAATCTGTAGAGGTTCTTGATAAGATGTATCTAGATGTTGATGAAGCAAGAAATAATGCTTCAAATTTACTGCTTGAAGGGAAGGGAACAAAAGAGGGGCTTGATGTTATTGAAGAATTTATTGTCGGTCAGAAGATTAGAATACTAAATCAACAAGAGGATATTAGAAATAAGTTAAATGATTTGGATAAAAAACGAGAAAACTTAAAAACAGCATCTATTGACAAAAAAATCATGGAAAAGCTTAAAGAAAATCAATTTATGGATTTTAAAAAGAAAAAGAAAAAGAAAGAGGATAAAGAAAATAATGATAGAGCGGTGATGCGATTTATAAAAAGGGAGTTGTGATAGAAATGGGGTATGAACAACATTTTGATAAAATAAAAAAAAGAAAACAAAAAAATCAAAAAAACTTTAAAAAAAAGATTAAAAAATCCTTTCCGATTAAAAAATCGATTTCTTCAGTGAATTTGACAACTTTATTGTTTTTGATTTTTGGTTTTTTTTCGATGAGCTTGGGTTTGCTATTTTCAAATGAAGTTGAAGATTTAGTTTCAAAAATCAATTTTGATTTAACGACCCCGTTGCTTGCTTCAGATATAAATGGGGAAAAATCTTCCCAGACAAAGAGTGAAGTTGAGGAAAATAAAGCACCAGATTTAAAATTGACAGTTAATCAAGCTGAGCAAAAACAACAGCATCTTGTTAATGAAGATATAAGTTATTTAAAACGTTTACAAGAAAGAAGTGATCAGCTTGATCAAAGAGAAGAAGATATTAAGAGGTTGGAAGCAGAATTGCATAAACAAGAAATTGAGTTACAAGATAAATTAGAAAAAATTGGCGAAATGAGAAGAGAAATTTCATCAATTTTAGAGAATAAGATAAAGCAGGACACAGAAAAGGTGGATAAATTGGTTGATGTTTATTCCGGTATGAAGCCAGAAAATGCAGCAAGAATTATTGAAAAATTAGATGATGATTTGTCTATTGAAATAATTAGAAAAATGAAAAAAAAGGACGCTTCAGCAGTTTTAAATGTTTTATCACCGGATAAGGCAAGGTTAATAACAGAAAAGTTTGTAGGCAACTAGAGTTATAAGTTGGCTGTTATGCAGGTGGCTATTATGCTATGCCTAGTGGCTGTTTTGCAGTTGGCTGTTTTGCAACAGCCACTAAGGAAAGGAGGTTTAATTGAGTGTTGTAGGTCTCGGTATGGACACGATGTTTATGCCAGAACGCTCATCAAAAAAAGAAGTTTTTTTTGCTGATTCAAGACCTTTAAAGGTGGATCGAGTTGGAAAAGGAGATCGTGAATCAGGATTTGAAAAGGAATCTTCATTTGGTGATGTGTTTGAGCAAAGCATTACACAAACAAAGCCAAACGAGACCCAAAGACAATTTCAAAATGCTGTTAGTCAGGGGACGAGATTAAATGATAGTGTGATTGAAGGAGAAATTACTTCATTTAATCAAGATAATTTGAATGATGATATGGCTACGCAGTATCTTAATGAAGGTTCTTTTGGGACTCATGCATTTGGCAATCAATCAATTGAAGGAAATGAAATTTTTAATTCAACTTCAATTCAATCAATTTCGACTCCTGATCAGGGAGTAATGAAATTGAATACCAATCAAAAGGCAATGCTTGAATTTATGGACTTTATGGAGAGTGAATTCGGCATTACTCCAACTCGAATTGTGGAGTCGATGGCTAAAATGGGGGAAGAAGATTTATCTCTTCCAGCACAAGATACGATGAGTGAAGTTCTTGATCGTTTAGGATTAGAACCTGAACAGAAGGTTGAAGCGAAACAGCAGTATCAGACAATGTTAGATCAGCTTTATACGCAGTCGAATGACTCTGATTCTGTTTCTCATTCAAAAAGTGAAGCTGTGACTTCTCAAGTTGAAGAAAAGGTGAATCAAGAAAAACTGAATTTTTATCCAAGTAGAGATCAGCGATTGAGTTCAGAAGAGTCAGAAAATGAAGCGCAAACAGTGGCTTTAGAGGCTCAAAGTCAGCCTCTAACTCGCAAGGAAAAGTTAAATCAATCGATTGATTCAATGAATAAGAAATTTTTTATGAAAGACAGTTTTTCTGCTCAAGCTTCTGATGCAGAACCTCTTCAAAATCAAGGTCAGATTCATAAATTTTTTGATCACCTTGAAATGAGAGAGCCGAACCTGAAATATGGTCAAGATCCAAATGTTTATGACTCTATTCAAAGACCAAAAGAAGGCCAGTTAGATCATTTTTTTCAAACTCAAAATGAAACTCTCAAGCCGTTTAGTCAGGGTTTGGAAGAAAAACAGAGAATGGGTTTGGATGGAAAAAGTGTCATTCAAGAAATGGCTCAGGGTCAAAATATTGAAAGCGACATGTTTCAAATGAAATCCAATCGTTTTAATCAAATGAGTCAACCATCAACATCGTCTGTTGATTCGACATCATTATCTGGATTATCTCAAGCTGAATTTCAGAATCAGTCAGAGAGTCAAGAACAGGCTCATTTTGATTCTTCTCAAGAGCAAAACTTTTTTGCTTCAAAAGGGGATTCTTCAGAGGGGATAAATCGAGCAGGTAAAGAGTTTACTTTGTCGTCTTCAGATGTTTCTTCTGAAAATGAAATTTTAGGGGAAAAAAACCAAGTCGCTAAGGAGCAAATTGTTGAGCGTGCTCAATTTTTAGCTCGTAAGGGCGGCGGCGAGATGAAGCTTAAGCTAAATGGTGAAATGGGGCAAGTTGATTTAAAAGTAAATGTGAACAAGGGAAATGTAAGTATTCAAATGCTTACGGATAGTGTTGAGACGAAGAAGCTCATTGAAAATAGTGTTCACGATTTAAAATCAAACTTGGCTTCTCATCGATTAAGTCTTGATGCCTTAAGGGTGGAGGCGACATCTGAATCTGGAAGGAATCAAATGAATATGAATCTTTCAGATTCTGAGGCTGAATTAAATAGAGAACAGGCTCGTCAATTTTTGAGTGATTTTAGGCAAGGAAATGAATCTTTTAAACAAGCGGCTTATTTTGATATGCCACAAATACGTTCTTATGGAAAAAGAATTGGATCTGAACTTAAGTCGATTGGAGAGGTTGATTCTTCTCAAGCCAGAGAAGAGTCAAAAAATGGAAGACTTCACTTGGTTGCTTAAATGAGTTTGACGGCATTAGCCGTCAAACAACAAGTGGTTGTTTTGTCGCAACTACAGAAAAATGGAGATTGTTTCAATGTTAATGAGTATAAAAAATGGAGTCAAAAATTTTTCTGAATCAGCACAAGAAACACACTTTGATCGTTCAAAAGAGAAGAAAGTGAGCGCTGAGCAGTGGAAACAGCATTTTGGCGATGAGTCTTTGGATACGGTTCTTAATAAAGTGACTGATCCAAATTGGGTTGATAAAGGCAAAAAAATTAATTCAGTTGGTGATAATCAATTGAGTAAAGATGCTTTTTTTAAACTCATGTTGACACAACTTAAGAACCAAGATCCAACTAAGCCGATGCAATCCCATGAAATGGCAGCTCAGTTAGCTCAGTTTACTTCTTTAGAACAATTGAATAATATGAACGCCACATTGGGTGATATTAGTCAAAAACAAGATCCAATGGCTCAATTTCAAGTGTTAAACTTTATTGGAAAAACGGTTAGTGGTAATTCTTCAAATGTTTATCATTCCGAGTCTGATAAAGAACATGAGTTTGGATTTGAATTAGATAAGAATGCTACTCAAGTTGATATTAAAGTTCTTGATTCTTCAGGAGAAATTGTTCGTCGTTATGAACTAAAAGATATTGAAAGCGGTAGAAATCAAGTGACTTGGGATGGGCGACTTGATGATGGAAGAAAGGTGATTCCTGGTGAGTATCGATTTGTTGTTGATGCTAAACAAGAGGATGGAAAAGTGCTTCCTGTTCAAACGGAGTTTGAAGGAAGAATTACGGGCGTTAAATATACACCCAAGGGTCCCGTTTTGGTTGTTGGCAATAAGAGTGTACAGTTGAAAGATGTTGAGAAAATTATTGATTCATCAATTGGCTCTACCGAAGAACAGAAATCGATTCAATCAGGGCAAAGTACTAATGATGTGACGTCTCTGGACTTGTCAAAAGCAGATGGAAAATCAGATAATCAGAGTATGAATGAAAAAGTAAATATTGCTGAATTAGAAGGAAAATTGGCTCTATCACCTGAGATGAAACAAAAATTAAAAACAGAAGGTGAAGGAAGTCAAAATCAATGAGTATTGAGAAATTAAATACGATAACAACAAACCGAATACGCCCTCTTGATCCGAGTGGTGTAGAAGGAAAAAACAGAGTTAAGGATTTTAAGGATCAGGAATCATTTGTTGATGCTTTAAAAAAGTTTAATGAAAAAGATTCAATTGCTGTCCCTAATAATTCTTTGGATTCTGTTAAAGATTCGATTCGTTTTTCGAATCATGCTATTGAAAGAATGCAGTCACGTGGAATTACTTTTTCTCCAGAGCAATTATCAAGAATTGATGAGGCTTTGGAAAAGGCCAATGGAAAAGGATCTAATAATTCTTTGGTTTTGTTAGATGATTCTGCATTGATTGTTAGTGTTAAAAACAAAACGGTTGTAACCGTTATGGATCAATCAATGTTAAAAGAAAATGTTTTTACTAACATTGATAGTACTGTAGTCATGTAGGGAATAAAAAGAGCGTATCTTTTTTTATTCATGAGCTAAGGTAGAATTCAGGATGAATTCGAGGGCTGGTCCTCGCAGAGGGGGCCCTCCAAAAAATACCACCAAACGATTGAGGTGGTTTTAAGACATGGAGGTCATTTATGAGTATTCTTTCGTCACTTTACACGGGTGTGTCTGGTTTAACCGCTCAAGGTGAAGCGCTTTCTGTAATTGGTGATAATATTGCCAATGCGAATACGACTGGGTTTAAATCAAGCCGCGCTGAATTTCAGGACATTATTGCAAAAAATTTAAAAGGCGTTTTGGGTGGAAACCAAATTGGTCGTGGTGTTAAGATCGGTTCGGTGACTCAAGTTTTGGCTCAAGGTAATGTAGATTCAACTGAGAAATCAACAGATTTGGCAATTTCTGGAGATGGATATTTTGTGTGTCGTGGCACTGATGGTGAAACATTCACTCGAGATGGTTCGTTTGTTTTTGATAAAGAAGGTTATTTAGTGACCTCCGATGGACAACGGATTCAGGGGTTCCAAGCGGATGAAAAAGGACTCATTCTTAATAAGGTACAAGACATTAAATTTCCAAGAGCATTAATCCCTGCTCAAGCGACAAAAGAAATTAGGATGGACTTGAATTTAGATTCACGTGTTAAAGTTAAAGATAAGCCTTTTGATATTGCAAATCCTCATGAGACGTCTCATTACTCAACAGGAATAGAAATGTTTGATTCTCAGGGGAACAAACATCTTTTGACAATGTTTTTTGTTAAAACGGCAGATCGCAATTGGGAATATCGTGGAGTTGTTGATGGCGCCGAAGTGGTCGGTGGTAAGCCTGGTGAAAATGCTGAAGTTGTTAAGGGACAGTTGACTTTTAATGTTGATGGAAAGTTAGACACAGAACAGATTCTTAATTCGGCACTGAATTTCACAGGGGGAGCATTTCAAAATCAACAGGTAAAATTTGATTTTGGAGATTCAATAACAACGGATAAAGGGGACGGACTTGATGGGACGAAGCAATACGGCCGTGATTCAGATCTGATCACTTGGCATCAAGATGGAAGTGCAGCCGGAACGATTACAAATTTATCTTTTAATGATGAAGGGATTTTGACAGCCCTGTATAGTAATGGTGAAGCAAGAAATTTAGCTCAAATTGCAATTTCAAAGTTTGAAAGTCCTGAAAAGTTGTATAAAGTTGGAAATAATCGTTTTAAGGAGTCTCCAGATTCTGGAACCGCTTCATTGGGTAAGGCAGGAGCTTCAGGGAGAGGGAAGTTGTTTGCAAAATCATTAGAAAGATCAACCGTTGATTTGGCGCATGAATTTGTTAACTTGATTCAAAATCAGCGATCATTTCAAGCTAACGCTAAAACGATCACAACAACGGATGAACTTCTTTCTGAAATTATAAATCTTAAGAGATAATCTTAGTTAGCTCTAGTGGCTGTTGCAAAACAGCCACTTTTTAATTCACTTTAAAAATAACTTCCTGTTTCATCATCATCTTCATCATCATTAAAATCTTCGTCTTCAATGTCTTCAAATGGGTCAATTGAAGGGTCTTCTATTTGATCATCAAGATTTTCAATGTTTTCATCCCAAGCCCCTTCTTTGATTTCATCATCTTCATCATCCATTTCGTCTGTTTTGTCAAAGCCACTTAAAGGATCGTTATCCAAATCGTCTTCAATGAGGTCATCTTCAAAATTCTTTCTCATATCATCGGTTGAAAATGGATTGCTATGAGAAAAGGAAAGTGAATCGTCATTTTGAATCTCTTCTAGAGAGGGGACTGTTGGCTTTTTAATTTTAGGTTTAACCACTTTTCTGCTTTCAATAGAAGGCTCTTTGATTTCAGGAAAAATTT
>CAYMLA010000065.1:0-10077 GCA_964390785.1 uncultured Bdellovibrionales bacterium
TTCTTATAATTTGTGGATTATCTTGCAAAAATTTATGAATATTTTGTGATTGAAATTCAAAATATTCATAAACAGGTTTCCATGTTTTTTCACCTTGAGTCCATATGTAATCAAAATCAAAAAGAGCTTTTTGTTGAATCATGTTAATGACCTGAATGTAAGTGTGAGGCCCATAAGTTTTTCCATTTTTTAAAACAAACCAGTTCTTTTCTTCATCTAGAATTTGACTTTTATAAATTGGAACTCCCATATTAACTCCTTGACTTAAGTCTAATGAACTATTCGGAGTTTCTTATTAATTCTTTATAACGATTAAAAAAGATATGAAAATAAATGTTTAGTTGTCAAAAATTCAAACAAAAAATCTAAAATTCAAAGTGAAAAGTTTGACAAAATTTAAAACTTTTAAAAAAACTAACATTAAACTCGATCAATCTCTAGTTGGCTGTTTTTCAGTTGGTTGTTTTGCAGTTCGCCTGAGTGGCTGCTGCAAAATAGCTTCAACGGATCTGCACCATTAAATCTATTTCGCAACAAGCACTAACTAAAGTGTTGAAGTTATTTTTTTGTTGGTCATAAAATATTCTTTTAGTCATAATTAAATATTGAGGGATAAAACAACGGAAAACAAAAATGTGTCTGAATTTAATCAGTCACAAATAAACAAAAAAACATCCGGTATTGAGGGGGGCATTTAGTGGCTGTTTTGTAGCAGCTATTATTTATTTTAGGGATCTGGGTGTTTTTATTACGTCAAGGAGGACGACATGATTTTGAGGGGATTGATGATTTTACTTATTTGTTTTGCTTTCACACAGTTTCAATCCGATGACATTGAAAGCCAGCTGGATTCATTTGCACCAGAGAATGATTTGCAGATTTCAGTTTACGATAAAGCTCGAAATGAGGATATTACGGAAGAGGTGTTTAATGATATCATGACTAGTGCTAAAGAGGTGTATACTTCTTTGGTTGCAGATCAATCTGCGGTTTTGGATCTTGCAGGAGAGTGGGCAAACTCTACTGTTAATGCCTACGCAAAAAGAGTTGGGAATAATTGGTGGGTAAGAATTTATGGAGGTTTGGCTCGTCATCCTCATATGACAATAGATGGATTAACGATAGTGATTTGTCATGAATTAGGTCATCACATGGGAGGGGCTCCAAAGAAAACATCATGGTATGGCACGCCAATTTGGGCGGCAGCAGAAGGACAATCGGATTACTATGCAGCAGCCAAGTGTGCAAGAAAGATGTTCGGCGCTGATGAAAACAACATTGAGATTGCAGCAGAACTTGAATTGCCTGAAGAAGTCATTCAAAGCTGTCATGACCTTTGGGGAGAGAGTGAACAAAATGTTGCGATTTGCCTACGAACAGCAAAAGCGGGTGAATCGTTAGGATTTGTGTTGGCTGATATTACAAAAAAAGAAATGCCATCATTGACATTACCGAGCGACTTAGTTGTTAAAAAGACAAATTTGTCAGGTTATCCAGGGGTGCAATGTCGAGTTGATACAATGTTGCAAGGAGCACTTTGTCTCGTCGATCATGAAGTTATGCCAGGAGATCATCCTTTTGATGGTTTTTGTAATCGAAAAGATGGCTATGAGATAGGACCTCGTCCTCTTTGTTGGTATAATCCAGAAGACTTTGAATAAAAAATCAAGTGTTTTATGGACAGCCACTACTTAGTGGCTGTTGCAAAATAGTCAAATTTGAGGCGCACGAACTCAAATCGAGGCGTTCATTAAGTCCGTCGCAGTGAGATTTGAGCGAAGCCAACGAAAAAGGTGGCTGTTTTGCAACAGCCACTAATTAACCAAAAGGGTTATTCGATACATTTTAATTGATCTGTTTTTATAATAATAAATTCAACAAAATCAAGAATCAATCCATCTTCGAGTAAGCTTGTGCTTTTATTATCAGGATTTAAATATCCTTCATCCATTACAACAGAGATTTTGAACACAAAATTTTGTTTTCTATTTTGATATTCATCAAGTAAAATGACAGCTTCTTTTGTTTTCCAATCCGACGTTTGGTAATCTCGAATATTAAGTCCTTGTCCAAATTCATAAGGATCGTCAAAATAGTATTGAGTCCAAGGCTTAAAGTCTCTGATTCTTACATGTTGATCTGATCCTTCTAATCCGCAATTGTAGTTGCTGTCTTTACAAACATCAACTCGAATGCCTTCGTGAACAGAAACTCTTGATTGAGGAACAACTTTTTTAGTGTCAAGACTCAAGGGGACAAATCGTGTTCGAACCATAGCGTAATCGTATTCGCTGAGATCAAAGGGTTTAGAAACAAGATAAACTTCATGAACAGAAGATCCAGGACGTCCTGTAAATAGAATTGCACTGTTATTATGATAAATTGGCCCTAAATGTTGAAAGTCGTGAATTTCAGCTTCAACAAGCTCTCCACTTCCGCCAGTATCTGTGATTGCCAGATCCCAGTTAAAAGCACCAGCGTCTTCGTGAATTTTGTCTCTTTCAAAGGAATCAACAAAAATTGAGCAAAGTTCATTAATTGGTTTTCCATTTGAATCAAATTGACATTCAGGGACTTCACAACCCCAGATTATTCCTAAGCAAGGATCACAACTGATGACCTCATTATTCCATTCAAAGAAATCAGACCCTCGATTTCCCCATTCATCATAAGCAACGACTTCAAAAACATGTTGTCCATTAGTAAGGCGAGTATAAGTGGCTTGACGAGTGTTTGTGCAGTTTTGATTGCTTTTGCTTCCATCTGGTCGTGTGAGTGTGCAGCCAGCATCTCCAATAGAGGATTCATTGTCTTTGATAGTAAAATTAAAGGTAACATCACTAAAGTCTTTTGCATGTTGAGGAGGATCAGTGATTTTAACTTCTGGTCCTTGATTGTCGACAATAAATTGAAACCATTGATCAAGTTTTTCACCCGTATCATTATTTGTTGCGGAGACAAAGGCTTGGTAATAAAGGCCATGTGTCAGTGCACATGAATCAGAAAAAGATAAATCTAAGTTTTGTGTTCGTTGAATTTGACAAATGAGATTTTGTTTGTTTGAGCTATAAATGCCAACATCATAAAAAGAAGCATTTTTTGATTGAGTCCAGTAAACATGGGGGATTGCTGGGTTATCGATTGCAAGAGCACGATCAATTTTTTTATCTTCTGTTCCAGAAATTCCTCGAATATAAAAACTTCCAGGCTTTGTATCCAGTACAGTAATCGACGCTGTTTTTGATCTTGTATTGCCAGCAAAGTCTTTGGCATTTATGGTGATAGAATGTTGACCGGGATTTAGATTATTAACGGTGAATGAATCTCTGCAATCAACAAAAGAAAAGCTTTGAGTAGATTTACATTTAATATATTCGATTCCAGAGGTAAATTCAATTACTTCAAATTTAACGGTGAAAGATGTTTCAAAGGTAGGATTGGATGGGATTTCGTGAGAATTAGTGATTTTGATTTCAAGATGGTCATCAAAAATAATACTATCGTTAACACATTCAGAAAATGTTTTATCAGGATAACTGAATTTGGCTGACAAGTAGGCCTTTCCGTTTGGCTGAGTGAGAATTTTTTGTGTTGTATTAGACATTGGTTTCCACGACCCTTGGCCTGAACAATCTTTAGATTCTGATAAAAAGACTTTAGTTGCATTTGGTGCAGTTAATTGCAAACTGACTCTATTTGAAGTGGTGTAAAAATCTCCATTATTAATAAGAATTCCTATTGCATCTTCATTAAGAGGTTCTTGAATATTTTGTGGTTCAAGAAGTGATGAAGAATCAATTGTTTTTTCAGTTTCAAAATCAACATCTTTCCCACAATTTTGAAAACTAAAAAGAAGGCTGAGAAAAATAATCAGTATTAGAAAAGAAGTGATTTTTTTTTGATTTAGATATTTCATAATTTCCCCCTAGGAAAATATTAAAAAATCCATTTTTAAAAATGACTATAATTGAGTCATTCTCTATTTATATTATAAATGGAAATAGTTCATTCACATAAGAAAATCATAAAATTTTTTTTTTGTGTGTCGGATTGAGACAAGTTCTAAGAGAAAAATGAATAAGTGTTTAAATTTGAAACGTGTTGAAATTTTTCATTAGTATCAAATTCATATTGAGAAATTTCACAATGGAATGGAATTTTTGAATTAATTTTTCAAAATTTTGAGAGATCAATAAAAAATTAATGTTGATCGTTATAGTAAACTACAGTTTTACTGTTTTGGGTTCAAATCGAATTGAAATATTTGCTCCATCGGGAGGAATGGATTCTCCATGAAAAAGAATTGAGTTATTTTCTTCATTATAAGTCCACCCATTGATTGAATCTGGAAGTATTTCATTTCCATTAACATAAACTTTAATTGTTTCAACAAAGGGTTCTCGATCAAGGGCAAACATTGAACTGAGTTCAACAATGGAATCAGAAATCATTTCTAGATTGTCCCCAAAATTTGAACAAAGACTTGCTTTTGAGCCATTTGTTAATTCAATAAGTTCGGTATATCGATAAGCAATTTTTCTTCCAGTCCAAAAGTCGTTCACTTGGCTTAAGCAATCTTCATCAAAAACAGCAATGGCTGAAACTGAATAATAATTTTTGAACGGAGCTTCTTTTTTAAGTTCTTTTAGAAAGTCAACATAGGAAGAAACGGGATCAAGCGATGTGTTGTTTGGATCTTGAATAGAGTTTGCATTTAAATGGGAAAAGTCATCTTCATCGCTAACAATGATAACGGCTAAAAAGGCATCATGACGAATAAAACCTGAATTAATAACATTGTTTAAGGCCATTTTAAAACTAAGAAAAGCTCTTTCATCACCATGACCACCATCACCTTGGAGAATGTTGGTGATAAATGTTTCTTCGACATTAAGTGTTGTTTGAGAAACGATTGGAATTCCTGTGTGTGAGGTATTATCAGTCCCATCTCTGAATGAAGAAAAGTCACCGTCTTCGAATAGTTCTCTGTAGGCTTCTGTTGTTGTAACAGCCATTTGAAAATCATAGTTTCGCGCTAAAAATTGACTGATAAAACGATTAAAGTTTTCAGCGACACTCTCTTGAGAAGAGCGCATTGAATTGGAGTTGTCAATGACCCATAAAACATCTATTTTTTGTTGGGTGTAAGTTGCATTTTGTGAAAAAGCATCAAATGCACTTAACGTGGAAAATGAATCTGTTTCATTTCCACATCCAGAAGTAAAAAACAGATAAAATAAAAATAAAGTTAATGAAGAGAAAAGAAATTGTTTTTTTACTTTGCTTGCCTTCATTTTTACCTCGTTTTTAGGGGGGACAGCAGTTTTACGTCAGCTTCTCTTTCAAGTTTAGGTTATATTGATTGTAAATCAAAATTAAGATTAACCGTTTGAATTGAAACTGATTTTTTAAAAAATCTCAAAATGATAAGTGTGTAAATATATAAAATAATTACATTTTAGAAAATTTTGGAGATTCTATTTTTTTTCTTCTTGTTAAGGAATTCATCAATTCGATAGAATTTACTTTAATAAACTGAAAAGCAATTTGACATTATTCATCAAATTTGTTGTTTTTACCTTTTTTCTTGCTTGCTGCAAATAGACTTTACTATCATAACTTTGCTTAAGACTACCAAGAGAGTAAAACAATTCAATCTGTTTAATGGTAAACAGAACGAATTCAATAGACATGAAAGGGGTATTGTATGCCAGGTTTTGAAACAATTATTAGTCAAGGCGGACATGAACAAGTTGTTTTTTGTTACGACAAAAAGGCGGGATTAAAGGCCATTATTGCCATCCATAATACAAATCTTGGACCTGCTTTAGGTGGAACCAGGATGTGGAATTATAAATCTGAAGAAGACGCTCTTATTGATGTTTTACGTTTGTCAAAAGGAATGACTTATAAAGCGGCAGCGGCTGGTTTAAATCTTGGTGGAGGAAAAGCAGTCATTATCGGTGATGCAAGAAAAGATAAATCAGAAGCTTTATTTAGAAGTTTTGGACTTTATATTAATAGCTTAAATGGAAAATATATCACGGCTGAAGATGTTGGTACTTCTGTGCAAGATATGGAGCATGTTTTTATGGAAACTCCGTGGGTAACAGGAATTCCCAAAGCTTTTGGTGGATCTGGTGATCCTAGTCCATATACGGCTAATGGTACTTATATGGGAATTAAAGCTGCAGTTAAAAAGCGATTAGGAACAGATTCACTTTCCGGAATAAGAGTTGCCGTTCAAGGGATTGGAAATGTTGGAAAAAATTTAATTGAGTTGCTCCATCAAGAAAAAGCAATTCTATCTATCGCCGATATTGATAAATCAGCAGTTAATTTTTATGCTGACAAGTGTCAGGCTAAGATCCTAGATCCTGAGCAAATCACAACAAGTGAGTGTGATGTTTTTGCTCCTTGTGCCATGGGAGCAGTCATTAATGAGAACACGATCAATAAACTAAAATGCACAGTTATAGCGGGTGGAGCAAATAATGTTCTTGCTCAGGATAGTATGGCAAAGACTTTGAAAGAAATGAATATTTTGTATGCTCCAGATTATGTGATTAATGCGGGAGGTTTGATGAATGTTTTTGTTGAACTGGAAGGTTATTCTCATGAAAGAGCCTTGGCTAAAACGAATCGAGTTTATGATAACTTAATGACTATTTTTGATACGGCAGAAACTGAAAATTTGACAACTCTAGAAGCTGCCAATCGAGTTGCTGAAAAAAGAATTGAATTAATAGGCGCGATTCGACAAAAACATCCAGGTATGTCAAATCGAAATTTTTCAACTCTTCGAGAAGTGTTTAACCGGTAGTTTTTAGTCGAATGAGTGGCTGTTTTGCAACAGCCACTCTAATTAATAGTTAGTGTGAAACAAAAAAAAGAGGTTGATTTGTAGCGGCCACTTTTTATATTGTGTTTGGATAAGAGAGTGGTTATCAATTTTAACGTTAAGAGGAGAAATTCGAGTGGATAAGCATAAATTAACAAAAGAAGAGATTAAAGGTCCAGATCGGTTTCTTCGGATTTCGCAAGTGAGTGTTCGTTTTTTTAATGATCACAAGGTTCCTCTTCTTTCTGTCGTATTCGCATTTTTTTTTATTGGAATAGCTTGGACAGGAGTAAATTATTATTTTGAACAAAAAGAACTAAAGGCTCAAAAAGCTTATTTTTTAATCGAAAAAGATTATGAACAGTTTCTTTCTGATTGGGAAAAGAACAAAGATAAAGATAAAGATAAAGATGAAAACATAATAAAAAATAAAGAACAAGCTGATCAACTGGCTCATCGTTTTAGTTCTTTTTTTAATGAAAACAAAAATACTTTAGCCAGTGTTATGGCTACTCTGAGTTTGGCTGATTTGTATGAACGACTTGAAAATGTTGATCAGGCCATTGAAGCTCTTGAAAAGGTGAAAAATGTTTCTAAATCAACAGTGATTAATAGTCTAGCTTTAAATCAACTGGGACGCCTTTTTGCTCATAAAAAGGATTGCAATCAATCCATTGAAATTTGGAAAAAAATTCTTGATCGAAAAGAGCAAGAGTTTTTACATGGGGATGTTCAATTAAAAATTGGACTTTGTTATGAGCAATTGCAAGATTTAGAAAAAGCGAAGGAATACTATACAAAAGTGAAAATTGGAAAAGCGAATTCATCAGCGTCACAAATAGCAAAAAAATATCTAAGATATTTAGATTTACAGGATTCTCATGAGTAGGATTTTTTGTTTTTTTTTAAGAGGGATATTGCTTATTTTCTTGTCTGTTGCTTTGTTGTCTTGTCAGCTTCTTGAAAGATCAAACAAACGTCGAGTTTTTGAAGCTCGTCGACTATGGGTGAAGAGCACGGTTGAAGTCCCTTATTATGGTTTTCGAAAATTACATCGCATGCAACCGATTGAGTTTAAGGATCTGATTATTCAATCCAATGCAATTAACGGTTTATATGCTTTTCATAAAAAAACGGGCAATGTTGTTTGGTCTCAGTTTTTTAATGGCGGATCTGAAGCCGGCGCCATTCGAGATGGCCAAAAGTTGTATTTAGGAGCAAGCGATGGAAATTTTTATTCATTGGATGCTTCTTCAGGTTCAATTCATTGGTCTTTTCCTGTTCGTAGTGAGGTTTTGGCTTTGCCTGTTGTGGATGAATCCGCTGTTTACTTTTTAAGTGGTAATAATGTCTTATACTCTTTAGATAAGAATTCAGGCAAACAGCTTTGGATTCATTCCCGTCATGATCCCTCTCATTTTTCAATTCGAGGAGGTTCAACTCCAGCTCTCAATCAAAATCAACTTTTTGTTGGGTTTAGCGATGGTTTTATTTTGGCTTTTGATAAAAAATCAGGAAAAGTTCTTTGGGAAAAAAAATTGAATTCAAATAAGCGATTTAGAGATATTGATTCTGGAATTCAAATTTATAATGATCGTTTGTATGTTTCTGGTTTTGATGATCATTTGTATTGTCTTCATTTAAATTCCGGAGTTGAGATTTGGAGACTCGATAAAGGAGGTTATTATTCTGTTGCTATTAATAATAACCGCTTGTTTTATTCAACAACAGAAGGGCAAGTGTTTGCTCTAGATCCCATTTCTGGACAAAAGCACTGGTCTTTTCAGGCTAAAGGAGTTGCTAGTCCTTCCAATTTTTTTCGAGGCTTAGTCGTCTTTGGATCGACTGAAGAAGGAGTGTTTTTTTTAGATTCGACAGATGGCCATATTGTTGGACAGTTTGATCCTGGACGAGGTGTTTTTTCTCGACCTTTGATTAATGAAAAGGATAGAAAGGTTTATTTTATGTCAGGTCAGGCCAATATGTATGCTCTTGATGTTTATTGGGGACCAAAGAGGGTTAGATGGATCGAATAAAAGCTTTACCCATTCATTTATTGATGAGTTTGTTTTTTATTTCCTGTGCGAACATGAATTGTCATCAAGTTGAAAAACAGAATAAAAAAGAAAAAACAATGAATGAAAATGCTCAAGTTCAAGACCAAAAAGATTTTAAAGAGGGTTCTTTGCCAGAGCAGATTTGGATTTACAAGTCGGATGGCACAAGACAATGTCAAGATGACCCAGCAATTACTTTTGAGGCAATGGAAGCTGAGCTTGAGAGTGTTAAAGTTTATTCAAAAGAAAATAAGTCTGATGGACAAATGAGAATTCAACGTTGTGGTGCGTTGACAGGAAAAGCTAATTTTTTTAAAATTGATCGAGATCAATTATCAAAAGTTTTAAAGAAGGGCTACCTTCTTTATAAACCAGACTAGAATCTTTGTTGAGGTGCTATAACTTTAGGCTAGTTTTTAGTGTTGGCAAAACGGAACGTGAATTCAAAAATAGATTTCCACTTGTATTATTCTCAAATTTTAATAATATATTATATAGGGGGCGTTAAGCCTTACGGCTCGTATGGGGCTTTTGAAAATTTTGATCAGATCCAAAAGGAGGACTCTTGGATAGTTATATTTCAAAAGTGCGTGAAGATTTTAGAAAAGCAATTCCAGACTTGAAGCCATCAATTGATGATTTAATTAGACAGAATTTTGAGTCGTTGCATATTTTTTCTGAAATTGCAAATAAATACAAAAAGTTGCAAAATAAAGTTCGAAATTTAAATGAAGAAAAATCGTTGTTGCAACAACAAAATACAAAGCTTTCGACTTTGTTTAAAAGTGCAATGAGTGATTCTTCTGAATATAATTTTTTTGAAGAGCCTGCAATTGAGGGGAGCGACGATAACGATTTGTTTAGTCGTCGCTTAAGTGAAACTTTAGAAAAACATAAAAAAATAATTGAAAATTTGCAGGCAGAGAAAGAACAAATTGCACAAGCATTAGAGAAAACAAAAAAATCAAATGAATTGATTGAACAAGTGAATCAAGAAAAAAATCAAATTGAAGAATCTTTAAAAGAAAGATCTCAACATATTCATCAATTAAATGAAAGACTTAATGATAAAGAACAGGAAAATTTAAGCTTAAAACAAGAAATTAATGACTTTAGGGAACATCATCAAAAAGCATTATTGGCTCTTCAAGAAGTGCAAAGAAATTCTGAAAGAGAGAT
>CAYMLA010000066.1:0-10055 GCA_964390785.1 uncultured Bdellovibrionales bacterium
GACTACAAACGCATTCGAACTGAGCTTTGTCTTGAAGGCTACGAGTTCCAAACAAAATCAGACAGCGAAATTGTTCTTCCACTCTACCAAAAACTCGGTCTTGATTGCCTTCAACATCTCCGAGGAGAATTTGCTTTCTCATTATTTGATAAAAAAAAGAGAACGCTTTTTCTTGTACGTGATCGCTTTGGGATCAAACCTCTCTACTTTCATATAAATGATAATATTCTATCTTATGCTTCCGAAATAAAATCCCTTTTTGAACTTCCTCATATTGAAAGTCAATTTGACCAAGAAAGCATTTTACATCAACTCATGCACACCACTGTCCCCGGAAAAACGTTATTTAAAAATGTTAAAGCTTTAAAACCTGGCGAAGTCCTTGTTATCAAAGAAAAACAAGGACGACTGAACTTAGAGTCATTTTTCTATTGGGACATTCATTTCCCAGAAAAAAATGCTTACAAAAAACATTCCCCCAATTATTACATTGATGGCGTTAAAAATGTATTACTCCAATCCATCCAACACCGCCTTGAGGCTGATGTTCCTGTTGGTTGTTATCTTTCTGGAGGTATTGATAGCTGTTCAATATTAGGTCTAGCCACATCGATGCAACAGTCTCCAATTAAAGCCTTTACTATTAGCTTTGATCATAAAAATTTTGATGAATCATCAATTGCTGCAGAAATGGCTAAAAAAACTCATGCAGAACAGGAGCTATTAAAACTTAATTCACATGACCTCTACGATGAAAATTACATTAAAACTCTTTGGCATACTGAAAGAACCTTTTACAATACTTTAGGAGTTGCAAAATATTGCATGAGTCGAAGGGTTAATGAATGTGGATATCGTGTCGTTATCACCGGAGAAGGATCAGATGAACTCTTTGGAGGATATGCTCAATTTAAACCTGATGCTTTTCGCGAATCTAAAAACAAACAGTCAATTAACTTCGACTCTCAATCTGTTTTTAAAGGCAGTCTATTAACTGATATTGAAATAAAGCATCCTGAATGGGAAAAAAAGTTTGGCTTTACTCCTGCTTGGATTCAACCTTGGATGCTGGTTTTATCAGAATTTTCTCCTCTTTTATCTGAAGAGTATAAAACTTCGATTAGTGGTTATGATCCTCTTCAAGCCATTGTCGAGCAAATCGATGAAGAAAAAATTAGAAACAGACACCCCTTAGACAAAGTCCAATATGCTTGGATTAAAACCATGTTAGAAGGACAAATTCTCTCTTGGGGGGGAGACCGTGTTGATATGGCTAACTCTATGGAAGCACGACCAGCTTTTTTAGATCATCATGTGGCTGAATTTGCTGCCCAAATTCCACCAGATATTCGTATCAAAGATGGAATTGAAAAATGGGTTTTAAGGGAAGCAATGAAAAACATTCTCCCTAAAGTTCTTTATAAAAGAGAAAAATTTGCGTTTATGGCTCCTCCAGCTTACACAGACACGGCTAAAACAAAACAAATTGATGCCTTAAAAGATCAATTTTTAACTAAACAATCCATTGAATCTCTTGGTGTTTTTGATTCTAAACAAATTGAACACTTTTTTTCAACAACAGTTAAAAATTGTAAAGACCCTATTTTATCAACTCGATATGACCTTATGATAAATCATATTCTTGGCCTACAGATATTGCGTAGTCATTTTTAATCAAATCTCTTCTCTTTCAAAATCAACTTGACTGATTAATTTTTTAGTTAGAAATTAGTGACTGTTTTGCAGCAGACACTTATTAATTAATTAACTAAACAAACAAACAAACAAAAGCTATACCAAAGAGAGACACTTAAAATGCAATTACAAAACAAACCCATTTATCGCAACCAATATAAACCTCCCGCTTATTTTATTCCTAAAGCTGAACTCGATTTTTATATTCAAGAAAATCATGTTCTGGTTCAAATGAATGCTCATTTTGAAAAAAATCTAAATTTATCAGGGGATCATTGTTTTTTTCTCGATGGGCTTGATCTTGAACTCAAATCCTTGACTCTAAATGGAGAAACTCTTGAAGAAAACAAACACTACACCCGTTCAAATGAAGGGCTCACAATCAAAAATCCACCCCCAAAGGGAGAAATTGCTTTATCAGTCTCTCTTCATCCAGCAAATAACACAGCATTAGAAGGACTCTACCAATCAGGAAATATTCTTTGCACACAATGTGAAGCCATTGGATTTCGCCGAATCATGTATTTTGTTGATCGCCCCGATAATATGTGTGAATTTACTGTCACCCTGAAGGCAAACTCAAATCAATATCCTTATCTTTTATCAAATGGCAATAAACTCAAAGAAATCAAAAATGCAGATGACACCCATACGGTCACTTGGCATGATCCTTATAAAAAACCTTCTTACTTATTTGCTGTCGTTGCTGGTGATTTTGATGTTCTTGAAGAGACATACCAAACAAAAATTTCAAACAAAACCATTCAACTCTCTTTATTTGTGGATAAAGGCAAAAAAGAAAAAACCCACTTTGCTCTTAAAGCATTAAAAAAAGCAATGCTTTGGGATGAAGACACTTACGGTCTAGAATATGATCTTAATCAATACATGATTGTTGCCGTCGACTCCTTTAATATGGGAGCAATGGAAAACAAAGGACTCAATATCTTCAATTCCAGTCGCGTCTTGGCTCACCCTGACACCACAACAGATGATGATTACATGAAAATTGATTCGACTATAGCTCATGAGTATTTTCATAATTGGACAGGAAATCGAGTCACTTGTAGAGATTGGTTTCAACTCTCTCTTAAGGAGGGGTTGACTGTGTTTCGTCATCAACAGTATTCGGCTGATCAATATTCCTCAACTCTTCAAAGAATTTCAGATGTTACTTTTTTAAAAGAAGGACAGTTTTCAGAAGACGCAGGCTCTAATGCTCATCCTGTAAGACCTGAAGTTTGCTATGCTCCTGATAATTTTTACACTTTTACTGTCTATGAAAAAGGGGCAGAAATTGTTCGTATGATTAATACTCTTGTCGGTCTTGATGGGTTTAAAAAAGGCATTCAACTTTATTTTCAAACCTTTGATGGACAAGCCGTCACCATTGAAGACTTTATTTGGTCAATGGAGCAAGCAAATCAAATTGATTTAACTCAGTTTAAAAAATGGTACGAACAACCGGGAACTCCAAAAGTAATCATTCAAAAAGACTATAATAAAGAATCAAATGAACTCACTCTTTATTTACAACAAAAACACACTAAAAAACCTGACCTTAGCCCTCTTTTTATACCCATTCGATTAGGCTTTCTTAATTCTGATGGGAATCCCCTGTCGTTTCAATTCAATAACATCAATTATTCTGATTCTATTTTATATCACTTTAATCTCAATGAAGAAAAAATTGTTTTTCACCATATAAAAGAAGACCCTATTGTTTCAATTTTTCAAGACTTTTCTGCTCCTGTTGATTATGAATTTAATCTTTCCAACGAAGAACTTTTTTTTCTTCTTCAATTTGATTCTAATTTATTCAAACGATGGGAATCCGGCACAACTTTATTTTTTAGAGCTTTAACTCAATTGGTTCTCAACCAAGACTCAACTGAAACAACAAAACTCTTAATCAAAGGCTTTGAAAAAAATCTAACCAAATTTAATGAAGATTTTCTTTTTCACAGCCAACTCTACCGCTTACCTGTAGCTAAAGCTCTTTTTTCAAAACTCACTATTCCAATTGATCCCGTCTGGATCAATCAATGTCGACAAAAAATAAAATATCAAATCGCGACTCATTTAGAAAATCAATTTTTTGAAATCTATCAAAATCTTCAAGAAAACTCAAATGACTCTCTTGAAAAAGAAGACATTGGTAGACGTTCATTGAAATCAATTTGCCTTGATTATCTTTTAACAACAAAAAAACCTGATTATTTTGATTTGGCCTTAAATCAATATAACATTGCAAGCAATATGACCGATCGCATGTCTGCATTGGAATCACTAAAGCATCACAATTGTTCTCAACGAAAATTTGCACTCAATGACTTTTATCAAAAATGGCGAAAAGACACCCAAGTCATTAACTATTGGCTGTCACTGATCTCATCATCAGATCTTCCCACAACTTTAGAGGAAATCAAGCAGGCGATGCTTGTGCCTGAGTTTAGCATCAAAACACCTAATAATGCTCGATCGACCATTCATACTTTTGCTGAGTATAGCATTGAACAATTTCATGCCTCTGATGGAAAAGGATATGAATTCATTATCGAGAAAATCATTGAATTAGACCAAATCAACCCTCAAGTGGCTTCTCGTTTAGCGAATTATTTTGATCTCTGCAATACTCTTACAAAGAACAGATCTTCTTTTATCAAAGAACATCTTGAACATCTTTTAAATCAAGAACAATTATCAAATAACACACGCGAAAAAATTCAAAAAACAATCCACGTCACAGAACCTCATCAATAAAAAGGATTTTTTTCTATGTTTCATTACTCTTTTATTGCTTTATTGTTTATTGTTTTTAATTGGATTCCTTGTTTTGCAAAACCCCTTTCACTGGATCAAGCCATTCGTCTTGCCTTAAACGAAAGCAATTCACTAAAAATTCAAGACAAAGAAATTCTAAAATTTGAATCCTTTTATAAAGAAAAATACTCATTGGCTCTTCCTCGAATTTCTGGTGAACTAAAATACACACAGTACCCACAAGTTCCAAAAACAACGATGACCTTTCCTGCTCTTGTTCCTGGAACAGACCCGACTCAATTTGAATTTTCTTTTAAAGAAAAAAATGAATTTGATTCTCGTCTTGTTCTCACTCAACCCATCTATACTTTTGGCCTCATCGGAACGGCCATCGAAGCGGCTAAAAAAGCAAGATCTCTCAGTCAAATCACAAAAGAATCCAAAAAATCAGACGTAATTTATGCCACTCAAATGGCCTATTATTCAACACTTCTTTTTCATGATCTTATGAGCATTGCTGATAAATCTCTAAAAAACGCTCAAAAAAACAGCAATCTTTTGAAATCACGATTTGCTCTTAGTCGTCCTCCTAGAGGAGATGTTATTAAATTGGCAGCAGATATTGCCGCTCGAGTCCCAATGGTTAAAGATGCCTCTCTTCAAAAGGATTCAGCATTAATACAACTTGCCCATCTTATCGGAGAATCTCAGTATCATTCTCTCGTACTAACAAGCTCACTTTCAAATGAATTTAAAACCTATCCCCTTGAACCCTCTCAAAACAAACTGAAAACTCAACAACCCTCTTTAAAAGCATTAGAAAAAAACATTGAACTCAAAACAGATTTAGCTAAAATAACAAAATCTGAATTTTATCCACGCATTCGTTTTTTTGCAAGCTACGGACAATATGGACAAAGCAATTCTGCTCTCAATCAAGATGACATCCAAGGCCAAACGGCACTTGGAGTTTCTCTCACTTTTAATCTCTGGGATAGTTTTGAAGTTCATCATAAACATCAACAATCTCTAATTGAAAAACAAATTGCTGAGATAGAACTTAACCAAGCAAAAAAAGCCTTAATAACACAACTTGAACAAACCATAAAAGAATATCAACATCTACAAGAAATCTATATCAGCCACAGCAAAACTCGAAAGTTTGCAGAAGAAAGCTTTCAACTGACTCAAAACAGATTTAAAAATGGTCAATCCTCTTCAACAGCTCTCAATGACTCAGAATCTTTTCTCACACAAACTCTATCCAACGAAGTTCTTACTTTGTTTAAGATAAATACCCATGCCGCTTTAATAGAAAAACTCATTAGCGAACAAGGATACTAATTTTTATGTATAAGCATTTCATTCGAATTATCATTTATTTAATTGGAATTGCCGCTTTAACTGGAATTGTTTTTTTAAAAATTCAAGATGTAAAAACTCAAGAAGAAAAAAAAATAATCAGCCTCTATTCTGAATGGGAAAGCAATGGAAAACCCGTAGATGTTAAAGAAGTCAAAGAAGAAGAGTTCAACTTATTTATAAAACTCACAGCAACAGTCACATCACGATATCGAGCTCAGACTCATTTTACAGAAGGTTTAAAACACAAACTACAGACTGGAATGCTTTGTTATTTTTTTGTGAACTCCGAAAAGAAATGGGGACATGTCTTGTCCATATCTCAATCTCCTAATTTTAATGGACTCTATCAAATGACCATCAAGCTACATGAAGCCATTGATAAAATTAAAATTGATAAAATGAAATTTGAGCACCTTAACCTGTTTGTAATCACTCAAAAACTCACTCATTCAATTCTCATCCCTAATCATTCCTTTTTTTCAGACAACGGCGAGCATTTTGTTTGGGTTGTTAAAGACAACCTCACTTTAAAAAGAAAAGTTAATCTCGGTCAATCAAATGGAATTGAAAGCCAAATCAAATCAGGACTTAAAAAAGGTGAGTTAATTGTCACCAATGGTTTATCTCAAATAAAAGACAATGATAAAGTTTTTATTAGAAATTGCATTAACTGTTCACTCCATTCTGGTTCTAAAAATGAGGTCCAAAAATGATTTCTTTTTTTGTTAAACATCCTGCAACGACCATTATATTTGTTCTTTTTTTTGTTGTTCTTGGATTTATCTCTTATTTTAATCTGAACATCGAAACCAGTCCTCGTATTGATTTTCCGTTGGTCTCTGTAAAGGTTCTTTACCCTGGAGCCTCCCCCATTGAAGTTGAATCTCAAGTCACCAAAAAATTAGAAGACATCGTTGTTGAAATCTCTGGAGTTAAAAAAATCACCAGTCGTTCTTATGAAAGCTTTAGCTTTATTATGGTTGAATTTCTTCTTGAAGAAGATGTTAATATTAAATCCATTGAAATAAAAGATAAAATTGAAGCCATTTTAAATGAGCTTCCATCAAATATTGAAAAACCCATTATTGAAAAATTTGACCCTTTTATTGAACCAGTTATTGATTTAGTCCTTAGCAGCGACAGTCTTAATTCTCTTGCTTTATTTGAATTTGCCGACAAAAAATTAAAAAATGAATTTTCAGCGATTTCGGGTGTTTCTTCCATTGAACTCTTTGGAGGAAAAGAACGGCAAATCAATATTTTTCTTGATCCCGAATTGATGAAAAAACACTACGTCACCATCACCGATGTTCTTGGTACAATTGCTCAACGCAACTTAAACATCCCTAGTGGATTAATTGAAAAAACTAATTCTTCGATTAATGTTCGATTTGTAGGCGAATTTGCCTCCCTTAAAGAATTAAGCGAAATGCCTTTGATCACTCAAGATGCCTCAAATATTATGTTACAAGATGTCGCTAAAATTGAAGATGGGTTCAAAAAAATTGAAAAACTTGCCCGCTTTAATGGGCAAGATGCTGTCATATTATCTATAAAAAAAGCTTCTGATGCTAATGCCGTTAAAATAGCCCAAGCGATCAATGATAAACTCCCACAAATCCGCAAAAATTTACCAGAAGAAATGAAATTAACTTTAGCCAACGACACAACCAAATTCATTGTGGCCGAAACATTTGATACATTAAAAAATATTTTTCTTGGCATCTTATTAACTGTTTTAATTCTCTACGTCTTTACGGGAAATTTACGAGTGACTTTTATTTCCTCACTTGTCATACCCTCTTCTATTATTTCATCACTACTTTTAGTTGATTTTTCTGGTTTTACTATCAACATGATGACCTTATTGGCAATTGCTACCGCTTTAGGAACCTTGATTGCCAATGCCATTGTCATTATTGAAAGCATTTTAGCTGAATTAGAAACAGGAAAAGATAAAGTTTTAGCTGCAATTGATGGAACAAAAAAAGTCACGACGGCCGTTCTGGCCTCTGCCGGAACAAATCTTGTGGTTTTTACTCCTATTGGTTTTATGGGGGGAATCACAGGCCAATTTATGAAACAATTTGGACTCACAGTTGTTTATGCTACCTTATTTTCAATTTTAGCTTCATTCTCATTAACTCCTATGTTGTCAGCTTTACTTCTTAAATCAACACCTAAAAAATTTAATAAATATCAAATCATGTCCAAAGTTGCAAACCGAAGCATCCATTTTTTGATTTCGGAATATCGACTCATTTTTAATCTAATGTTTCGATTTCCAAAATCAACAATCATTGTCTCTATTTTTATTTTTTGGACTTGCTTACAAACTCTACCCTTTGTAGGAAATGAATTTCTCCCTGTTTCAGATCAAAACTTAATCACCATTAAAGTAACAGCTCCACAAGATTCCACAATAGATAAAACTCTTGAAATTGTTCACAAGATTGAAAATGAAATTCATAAAATCCCAGAGGTCCATTCTTTTTTATCTTCAATTGGAGAAAATGGACCAGAAAATGCCACAATTAAAGTTTTGCTCCCCTCTGTTTTAAAACGAAACAAATCAGATGTTGAAATTATTAACGAACTCATCCCAGGTGTCTCAATAATTCCTGATACTGAAATCAGTCTTATGCGAGGAAAAGGAGCTGGAGCTGGTGCTGAAGGAGACATTACAATCAATATTTATGGCAATGATTATGATCAAATGATTTTACAATCCAATAAAATTATTAACGACATGACCGAAAGTGGTTTTTTTCGTTCTATTGTTTCTTCCTATAAAAAACCAAAAAATGAAATTCAATTTATTCCTAACACTTCTCTTTTAAACCGTGTTGGAACAAACAATTCCGTTCTTGCAACAACCTTACGATCTTCTCTTTATGGAAATGACAACAACGTGTACAAAGAAGACGGTGAAGAATACAAAATCAATGTTCAACTTGACGAAGCTTATCGGCAAAGCCTTGATGATTTAAGCAAAATTAATATTTCAACAAAACAAGGTTTAATCCCTATCACTGAACTTGGAGAGTCAAAAACTTCGATCGCTATACCAACCATTTGGCACAGAGACAGACAACGAATCATTCAAATTGATGCTCTTTTATCCAAATCAACTTCAGGACAAGTTCGTAAGTCACTTGAAGCTCAATTTGAAAAAATGCCATGGCCCAAAAATACTTTCTATAAATTTGCAGGAACAGCAGAATTTCAAGAAGAATCCACTTTTGAAATTTTAAAAGCTTTTATTATTGCTATTATATTAACCTATATGATTTTAACTGCTATTTTGAACTCTTTCATTCATCCTTTAACCATTGCTTCAACTATTGTTATGTCTTTTTCAGGCGTGTTTGTTTGTCTTCTTCTCACTGATTCCACAATCAATATTGCTTCAATGTTAGGCATGGTCATGATTGTGGGACTTGTTGTTAACAATGCCATATTAATGATTGATCAAACCATACAAAAACAAAATGAAGGACAAAATCTTATGGATGCCATTTGGTTCGGAATTTCTGAAAAATTCAGAGCCATTCTTATGACCTCAACAGCCATTATTTTTGGAGCTCTTCCTCAATTAGGGTCTACCATGATTGCAAAATCATCCATGGGAGCAGTCATCATTGGCGGAATGATCGGATCACTTGTTTTTACATTCATTTTAATTCCTGTCATTTACTGGTATTTAGAACGATTTCGACGACTTCTTCGAAGATAAATGATGTTAAAAATAAATTTTAGTTTAATCTGAAAAAAACTCTAAAACACTTGTGTAAAAAGTTCATGTCTTTACGAATGAATTGCTAAACATAAAGAAATCATGAATAATGAGCAACAATTAAAATATATTCGAACTTAGTCATTTTGTTTATCTAAAGGAGGATTTTATGAAGTGTAAATTTAGTTTGTTATTGTTCTTAGCCGGTTTCTTTTTTTTAGGGTCTAGTTATTCTTATGCCACTGAATTTTTTCTTAGAAATGGTTGGCCGGGAGAATATAGAAGCGGACTCAAAGTAAACAAAGATGTGACCATACTTTTGCGAGAAAATTTTAATTTTGCTTCGCCCCAAAACATTCAATGTGAGTTAAACGGAGGAACGCAAATAATTGATCGTACTTTTAACACAGTCTATAAACAAGAAAAAAGCTATTTTGAAGCCTTAGAGGACCACACTCTTGAACTAACAACAGTAAACGATGATTACACCTATAAC
>CAYMLA010000067.1:0-10053 GCA_964390785.1 uncultured Bdellovibrionales bacterium
AATGATAAATTTGCTTAAAAAAACGAGATTTGGGAGTCTTATAGTATATTATTATGGATTGGCTCAATTTTTGAAAGTGTTTAAGTGATTTGCAACAGGCACTAAATATAAACGGAGTAATCAATGAAAAAAATATTTTTATTTTTTGTAATTTCTATTTTGTTTACAAATATAGGCCTTCAAGCGAGCCCAAAGGATAAACAACCCTATTCCATATCATCTTATGAATGGGTCTTTGAAGTTAACGGAGATCACTTTAACTCATTAGTCAACAACACTCAAAATTCAAATTGGATTTTGGTTAAAGTTATTGAATCTCCAAATAGGCTGTTAAAAAATAAATTTGTTAAACTCAAATTAAATGACAAACTTAATCCTTGGGCTCTTGATGAGCAGTTGTATCGCGAAGTTCTCCTAACAGAAAAAGCTAAAGAGTATTTAGAATCAGGACATAACATTCCAGAAGCTCTTGTTGGGAAAGGAAAAATTCATCCCATCGTGAGCTTAGCCGCTTTTGGACACATGCACTTGGGATTCAATGATTTCAATCAAAACAAGTTAACGATTTTTCCTCAGCAATCTGCAAGTTGCGAACAACTCACTTCTCATACAAATATTAATCCTGATTGTTTAGATAGTATTGAACTTATCGAAATGCCTATTGAAACCTCTTCGCCAAGACGAGCGGTCGTTAAGATTAAACCAAACACTCCATTTTCCATGAATAATTACAATTGGTTAGTTTATGATCCAAAAAGCAAACAATATGAAGAATCGCCAGTACTGGTTGATTTTTTAGTTGGAGAAAACCCTCATTTAGAATTGCCACAAGCAAATCTCTCAGCTCTTTTTAATTCCGATATCAATGAATTTGATGTTTTCTTTTTTATTAGGGATAACAAATGGATTGTCACTGCAGTTGTCCCTCTGTCTGAACACGACTGGGATAAGGAAGAAGTCTCCCCCCTCTCAGTGGATAGTTTTGTACTCAATCATCAAGAAAAAGCAGAACATCTTTGGAATTTTGAAGGCCCCATTAAGAAACGCATGAAAATTAATACTGACACCATTTTCAATTTCAAAGACTATCCCAATCTAGAAGAGTTAGTTAAAAACAGCTCCTTACGATTGATTCCACGTCAAATCGGAAAAGGATGGGAAAATTACCCAATGGGTCATAATGAACAATTTTTGGTGATTCATACTTATGGTGCCAACAATATATTTCGAAGCAAAGCTCCTTTAAAAATTGCACCTGGACACTTTTCTTTTGGTTTTGCTGAAAGAAAACCTCATCCCATCACTCAAAAAGATAAAATTGATATCACATACATTCAAATTTATGGAAGTAACAAACACAATATAAAAAGTTCAAGAGTCGATCATGCTACTTACGCCTATCACTTACAAAGAGGAAGAAAATGGGATGTTCCCTTTTCTGATACAATTATTTCTCTCAATAGCTTATTTGGTGACAAAGCTTTTGAAGCGAAAGATTTGTTATCAAAAGCTCTTGATCGAGCGGCTGCAGTTTTTAGAATTGGAGACGGAACCGGATTAGCTGATATAGGACTAGCAAGCTCATGCGTGCAAGATTCAATTTTAGCATTTCTTGATATTGCTAGCTCTATTGCTGCATCAGATGATACCTCTTTAGAAGTTAAACAATTAGCACAAAATTTTATTGATGAAATGACAAAATCAACAATTAAAATTACTTTTGAAAAATTGATCCAAGAATTTAAGCTCAATACACCTTCTCAAAACATTGTATACAACAACTTTTTGATTTCAATTGAACAAAGAAAACTGGCACAAGAACGGCTCATCAATTGGTTTGGAGAAATTGTTCAAAAAATTGGGTATCTCACTCCAAGGATGGCCGAAAAAAGAATTCTATTTTTTCTTGCAAGAAACGGATATCCCGTAAAACAATATTTAACTGTAGCTCCAGCAATTACTGCTTGTTTCTATCCCAC
Source organism: uncultured Bdellovibrionales bacterium (assembly GCA_964390785.1). GTDB lineage: Bacteria > Bdellovibrionota > Bdellovibrionia > Bdellovibrionales > CAYMLA01 > CAYMLA01. The sequence continues at coordinate 1,980 of CAYMLA010000067.1, forward strand.
GGCACCAACAAGCTTAATCTTTAAACTAAATCCCAATAGAAAAGAAGATTTGTTCAAAAATAGTCATTCAGATTATTTTTTAAACATTCTAAATTTCAATCTATTTGAAAATGAACAAACTCTCTTTTTAAGATTAAAAAATCAATGCAATTAGTGGCTATAAAATTAAGTCAAAGAAAATAGTGCTTGTTGCGAAATAGTAGCGAGGGAGGGATTCGAACCCCCGACACGCGGATTATGATTCCGCTGCTCTAACCGGCTGAGCTACCCCGCCTCAAAAAAACAAAAATAATATCTCCTAATAAAGACTTTTTCAAGAAACTTGTCAAATAAAAATCAATTTCACCCAATTTTTAACAAAAATTTAGCCTATTTATTTCAATTTGCTTAATAATTTTAAATTTTCGCTGTGATTGTTGCTAAAATGTGTAGAATTCTAAAAAATATGTTTTATACAACAGATCAGAATTGAATTTGTAAATTATTATTCAATCCACTTTACAAAATTCATTTAAAGCTTCTATCTGACGTGATCGATCATCACCTGATTTCCCTTCAAAAACCCTTAAATATCTTTGATGTAACGGAATTTCAACTTCTAAATTTTGAGATGACACAGTCGATTCTTCCTCGATTGATGACTTCTTTTTTTTCTTATCAGAGGCAATTTTATTATATTTTTCACTTAAAATATAGAATTCCCCGACATCATCAGCGGAATGAACTGCCCTATGTCCTAAATGACCAACTCGTGGTATTTTTGGAAAAGCACGCATTAAAGCATTTGTTGCATGATGAAACGGTTGAATAAATGCGATTCCATAAGCACTAGAAACAAGACCAAATTCAATCCAACGTTTATGCAGTTGTTTTGAGCGTTCTTCTCCTAAGGCTTCTTGTAATTCAGGTTGAGAAGAGAATAATGCGGCCACTTTTTGTTGCTCAACACTTTGATTTTCAACGTAGAGTTGAGGAGTGATTATTGCCAATTCAAGTAAAGTTGCCGGAAGCGCATATCCAGTCACTAAACCACCTACTATTATAAGTGATTTTAACGAAACATCAAAATAAAGAGAAGCCTTCTCACGTCTTAGAATATTATTAATTAATTCACAACTATAATTTACAGGATCATCCAATTGAATGAGAGCCAGCCCAAGGGAGTCCGGACTTTGATTTGATAAAGAAATCAATTGTTCGTCAAGTAACCGATCAATTGACTGTAAATCACCAAGATCAGAAACATCAAAAGAAGAAGGTGCCCCATGACCTGAACTATTTTGATTTTCAATTTCACGGATCATGCGCCCGCTTGTTTCTATTTGGCCTCCCCATTTTTGAAGGATGCTTTGATTTTCTTGATTTAATCTTTCGAGTGATTGCGAATAAACCAATGAAAGATGCTCAGAAGCAGGCCTTATTTTTTCATAGTAATGTTCAATATTGGGTAGGGGTTGACTCATCATTCTTCTTGGTCTAGGTTGGGATTTTCTCCCAATCGTAAATCTTTTATTTCTGTTTTCTTTCAGATCTCTTTGAGTGATTCTTTGATGAGTGATTCCATAATAATCATCATTACCCGTTGTGGTTTGTAACATATACCCTAAAGGGCTTTGCATTAACGACATTTGACAATTTTCAATTAGATCAAGACGAAATTTTGCTTCTTCAATCGCATCACCTGATAAAGAAAAATTTTGACTTTTTATAAATTCATTATAAGAAGCTTGAGCTTGAGCTAAATCTTGAACTAATTCTGAAAAATTTTGATTCATCTCTTCGTGCTTTGACTTTTGATTATTTTGATAAGCCTCCGTCACACGATGACAAAGTAAATTAATTTGCTCAATCAACTCTGAATCAATTCCATTGTTTTGAAGTTTTGTCTTTTCTGAAGCACAATCAACGCTCCCTCCTTGATATTTGTGAATTAAGTTCCATCTTTTTAAGGTGTTTTGAATATACCAGATTAAAAGAGAATTTTCATAAAGAGAGTTCTTATCCTTAATACTTTTAAAAAGGTCTAAGTTATTTGCATTCATTAAAGACTTATTATCATTTGTTTCACAATTTTGATTTTGCGAAGCGTTTAAATCTCTAATTTGAGCGAGCATAAGCTCCACAGTTGCGCTCTCTTTTGCGGCATTTCCAACACAAGCTTCAATTCTATCAACAATTCGATTTTCAAATTCAAGCAATTCAGAAGAAGAGCTAGCCCCTTCAATTATTTTTAAATTAAACAACGACAGAATAATAAAATATAAAATGGGCATAAATTTATTTCCCGTTATCATATTATATCATCGAAATTATTTCTGGATCTATTAACAAGCCTAAGGCCTAGTATTTCGTTGGCTTCGCTTAAATCTGCTAACACACTATAATTTCTTCAAGAAACCGATTGAAACGTCAAACTTATTTTTGAACAGAGCATAAAAAACGTTTTATAAAAAACGTTTTTTTATTTTTTTAAAAAAAATCAAAACAAAAAAAATAATCACAATAAAAAGAATAAAACGATTGCTGTCCGGAAAAATGATTAAATCCAATAGTGTTCTTTGTAAAACAACAAAAACAATGATCCCCGGAATCACTCCTAAAGCTGTTGCTTTAAAATAATGAAAAAAATCATAATTGATTGCTCCCAATAAAAAATTAGTCATCGGGTAAGGAAGCAATGGAATCAGTCTTAAAAGAAAAACAGGAAGCACTCCTTTTTTTTTAACAAAACCAAGAATTTTTTTTGTTCTTAATGGAAAGTGTTTTCTAATGTAAGACAAACCAAAACGCTTTCCATACCAAAATCCAAATATAGAAACCAACAAGGCACCTAAAAAAGAAAATACAAAAGCTGCGATCGGAGGAAACACTGTAGCATTAATCAGTATAAATACATTTAACGGAAAAAACACAGAACCCAATAAAATATACAATACAAAAACACCCAAACCAAAAATCCAATTTAAATCATGAAAATTTAAATAAGTTAAAATTTGTTCAGAAAATGGAAAATAGGACATTAAAAATCGAGAATAAAAAACAATCACATAAGTGATAGCACTTAAGACTATAAGAAAAAAAATGTTCACAAAAACTTTTTTTATCCACGTGAGTTGACTGTGCTTAAATAATTCCTCAAGAAGTTCCTCCATTTCGTGAGGGCGATTTTGGTCTAACGAAAGAGAACGAATTATCTTATCAAGAAAGGTTTCTCCTGGCTCTCCATCAATAACAAATTTTTTAATAGAAACATTTAAATATTTTAACGTTAAAAGAGCATTGATATGGCCATACTCTAAAAGCTCTTTTTTAATTTCCAGTTCATCCACTTGCAACAGAGAAGATAAAATTTTATTTTTTAAATCACTCACTCCATTCTGTTTCTCAAACTCAACAACAACATCAAGTTCAGTATCCAATCCCATAGAACGTTCATTTAAATTTGATGAACCCACCTTTAAATAAAAATCATCAACAATCATCATCTTACTATGAACATAAACAGGAATAACAGAGCCATCGTCTTTAGTTCTTATTGGATAAAACAAGCACAAATTATCTAACTTCCTATCTTCTCGCTTTAAATCTCTAATGATTTTTCTAAACTTTCTTTGCATAGAGCGCTTTTCTAGTGCTCCTTGAAGCACTAAAGGCAAAACAATTGTAACTTGAAGTTTTGGATTTTTTTTGCATTGACGAATGAGTGATGAAACAATTTTATTATTTGTTAGATACTGATTTTCAATGTAAATAAAATTTTTTGCTCGTTTGATTAATTCTAAATGAAGTTTTATTCCTTCTTTCACTTTAGGATAGAGCCTATATCGGGGACGAGAGCGGGCTATATAAAAAGTCAAATTTTGATGTTTTTTTTCTTGAGAAAAGTAAGGCTTAGATTTATAAACAGGATCCCTGTTTAAGGCACAACGTTTCCAACGATGTCCAAAATAACGAGCCAAATACACACTTGCATCACCTGAAATTTGCAACATAAAGTCTCGAAAAGGAAGATATGAACCGATACTAACATCTTCACGTCCAAAACTTTCAGCAGGATTACCAAATTCATCCCAACGACCAGATGTTAAATCAATACCTCCCACATAAGCGACTTTTTGATCAACAACAACAAGCTTTTCGTGATGACATCCACTAATAGGATGCACATCATCACGAAGAAAGTAAACATTGTTGGGAAGCCAATACTTTGCTTTAACTTGAGAGAACAACTCACTGTCTGAACTATAAAAAAAAGGATGATTCCAAATAAGAAGATAAATTTTAAGATCTTTATTTTTATGGGCGACATAAGATAACAACCCGCCCAAACATCGTTTATCTTGATAAGGCTGAAGACTTTTATCTTCTCGTTCAATCAATTGAATCCTAAAATCAATGTCCCAACCTAAAATACAAATTTGATCTTGAGCCAACAAGATTGATTGATAAAGTGACTCAAAATAAGATTTTCCATTAATATGCAAATCATAAAAATCAACATTTGATTTTTTCCAATAAAAAAATTTTGAAATTTTCTTTTTCACTTTCCCTCTTGACGCCATTTATTATTTCAAATTGAAACAAAAAAGTCCAATTCAATCTATAAGTGGGTTCAATTCATAAAAAAAATTGTTTCAATTTAAGACGTTAAAATTAAGAAAAATTTAAAAAAACTCGCTAAAGGTCTTAAGGCTAATGCCGATAACTATAAAGAGATAGCTTGTTATAAATACGTTCCATTTAGCACGTAAAATGAAAGGAAGCTCCCATGTTAAACCAATCGTTGAGCGTTTTAATCATTATTTTCTTTAGTTGGTTTCTTTTAATCAGTTGTACTGATGTTACACCAGACACATCCGAAATAAACAATTACCAATGGGCTCCCACTTTTTCTGGTTCCATAACAAAAAACATCACTATTTATTCAAAAACATCCCCTCTTCTTGTCGAAGGAGAATGCAATCCAAAAACTCAATATCTTGAATGGAAAATTGGAGATCTAAATTGGCAAAAAATTCAAAATAATATTGATTCCACTCAATCCGACATCAACTGCACTGATGGAAAATTTAGAATTTCAATCAATGATATTTCAAGCTTTATTCAGTTTTCTCAATCAAGAGAAATGAAAACACTCACTTTTCGTGAAAATGCAGGTGAATTTGGTGTTTCAGGTGAAGGTGCCGTGATTATCACCTATTATGAAATTCAAATTCCATCCAATTCAACTGATTTTTTTGCCACCGAACTATTATCTAATCAAATCACGCTCAATTGGACGCTCCCCAATGAAGACTCTATTGCTTCTGTAATTACCTATCAAGAAGGAGCGACACCTCCTTCAGATTGCAGCAATTCTCAACAAGAAACATCTTCAAACTCATTAACAATTTATAATTTAAATTCTTCAACTGAGTATTCTTTTCTGCTTTGTACAGTTAGCACCATTGATTCTAGCTACATCTCGTCTGGTATCAGTTTAACAGCAAGCACAACAATGCCGCTTCCTCCTCCTGATCCAACAGATCTAATCATCTCACCTGTTCTGCCCTCACAATTGAATTTATCTTGGACATCTGGAGGTGAATCAACTGCCAGTTATCAAATTGCATACAAAACAGGGACAACGGCTCCAAGTGATTGCACGAGTGACACAATCATTGAAAACATAACAGACGAGAGCATCTTAATCACCAATCTCGCTGCCAATACCCCCTATTCATTTAGACTCTGTGCCTTAAATTCAATCTCTGATTATTCTCAAGGCATAACAGAGTCATCGACCACTCCCCTTTTGGTTACCAGCTTATCAGGCGCTCCTACAGGAACAAACAATACATCATCCCTAAATATTGCTGTTGAAGGATTTGGCGTCACATCCTACAAATACAAAACTGGATCTGGAGATAAAGACTGCACATCCGGATACTCAACCGTATATCCCCAATCAACACCAATTACACAAAGCCTAACCTCCCTCAGTAATGGCTCTGTTTACATTTGTGTGATTGGAATTGACATCGCAGGAAACCAATCCCCTCCAACTTCAGCAGAATGGATAAAAGACACTACTGGACCAACGATTGCATCGGTGACTTCAAATAAAAGCAATGCTTCTTATACGGTGGGCGAAGTCATTGATGTTCGAGTCACATTTAGTGAAGCTGTGGACATTAGTGGTTCACCTTATCTTGTGATGGAAACCGGAACAACAAATAGAAACGCAACCTATAATTCTAGCGCAAGCACTACAAATGTGAAAGTATTCTATTATACCGTACAAGCAGGAGATGAAAGTAGTGACCTCGAATATGTAAACACCGCAAGCTTTATTGTTAATAGTGCTACTATTACTGATGCTGTTAGCAATACTGCTAATGTTGCTCTTCCTACTATTGGCGCTGGAAATTCTTTGAGCGACAACAAGCAAATTATTATCGACACTCAAGCTCCAACTATTACTGCATTTACAATCAACGAATCCAGTCCTTCAAATGACACTTCATGGTCGATCACTTTCACTGCTGATGGCAGTCCGGCAAATTATTGCATTCGAGAAGATAATGTTGTTGGAAACTGTTCATGGACATCATCTCCACTTCCGACTTCATTTACAGTCTCAGGAACAAATGAAGCAAAAACCTTGTACGCATGGGTTCGTGATGCTTTAAATAACACCAGTTCCGCTTCAAGTGATGGGTCTATTGTATTAGACACTATTTCTCCTGATGCACCTTCAGGATTAAGTCTTGTTGATCCAGCATTAAGTCCCGAAAACGATAACACTCCTGAAATTCAAATTTCCGGCGTTGAAAGTGGAGATGCCATTAAACTGTTTACCAATTCAAACTGCACCACTCAAAAAGCCTCAGGAACGGCTTCTGGAACAACAATTAAACTCACTTCATCTTCTCTCAGTGAGGGATCATATACATTTTATGCAAATGCCACCGATCCGGCCGGAAACATCAGTGATTGCTCTACAGCAAACGTCAATTATATTTATGATAATACGGCTCCTCTCATCGCAAGCTTTAGTGTTAACGAATCAAGTCCAACAAAAAATGACCCCTTCGCTATTACATTCACCAGTGATGGCACCCATTCTCATTGGTGTATTTTAGAAAATGATAGTACTGTTGGAAATTGCTCTTGGCAATCATCTACTCTTCCAAACTCCTTTGATGTCAACAATACAAACAACGCTAAAACCCTCAACGCTTGGGTGCGTGATATAGCTGGCAATGTCAGCTCAATGTCAAGCGATGGTCCTGTCACTCTAGACACTCTCGCTCCAACAGCTCCTTCAGGATTAACTCTTGTTTCACCGGCCACTTCTCCTGGAAATGATAACACTCCTGAAATTCAAGTTTCTGGAGTTGTCATTGGCAACACGGTTGAACTTTTTACTTCAAACACCTGTGAGGCTGGGCAATCAAGAGGCTCAGCAATTTCCACGGGAACAACAATAAACATCACAAGCTCAAGTCTCCCTGGTGATGCTACCTATAAATTTTATGCTCAAAGCACTGATCCAGCAGGAAATGTTAGTTCCTGTTCTTCCTCTTACGTTGAATATGAATTAGTTACCGGCAAACCAACAGCAATCATAACCGGTGCACCAACAGGCACAAAAAACACAACCACACTTAATGTCACCATTTCCGGAACAGAGGTGACTCATTATAAACATAAAGTTGGTCTTGCTGGCACAACCGATTGCACAATTGAAACAGGCTACTCCTCATCCGAAACTGCTGTTGGAACAAAAATCACAGACAACATTTCCGGCCTTGCCGATGGCTCAATAAAACTATGTGTGATTGGACGAGACTCCGCTGGTAATTGGCAGGAGTTGGATAACGCAACAATAGCAACATGGACAAAAGACACAACAGCACCAACAACCACTATTTCCGGCCAACCGACAGGAACCAGTAATACAACTACACTTAATATTACTGTTGGCGAAACTGGAGTGACTTATTACAAATACAAAATTGGCGTCACTGGATCTACAGACTGTTCAAGCACTACGGGATATTCCTCTCAAACGGCGGTTACTACAAAAATC
>CAYMLA010000068.1:0-10003 GCA_964390785.1 uncultured Bdellovibrionales bacterium
TATTGACTCTGAAATTAAGAATACTTAATTATTTGGAAAATTGAGTTAAAAGTTTTTAATTTAAACCAAAAAGTTAAAATTACTTCTTTACAGGCACTAAACGACTGACTTTCAACATTTCTTACTCAATCACTAAGTAATTTAAATTTAATTGCAATCGTCAAAAGTTACAAATATGAGCAAAAGATGTAAAAATAATTTATATGGTTTGCTCAATGAAACTTTTTACTGACGATAAATGGCAATAATTATGAAGATTTATTTTAAAAAAATGCGTGGAATTTTGGCGCAGTTTTTGATTGTTTAATAGATTCAAGTTTGATTGTTTTGATATTTAAATTTGAAACTTTTTTTAAATTTAATTTTTGGACTCGCACGAGGTGCCCATGAAGAAGAACAAACTCTTAGCGATTAAGAAGACATCTTCTTAGCAATTGAATGTCTGTGCTTTTAATTCTTCCACTAAGCTGTGGAGATGTCCTTATCCATTCTGCAATTGATCCCGTGATACTATCTGAATTGCTCTTAGCAATTTCACTTAACATTTTACTTAAATTTGATATTGTATTCGTATCCCCTATTCCTGTACTGCCATCAATAACTGAATTGATAAACTTTAAGTTTAGTTTTGAAGCGTCATTTGATTTTATAATAATTTTATTTAGATCCGTGACAATTTGATGTAAATCACTTGTGTGTTTTGTGTATCCTTCTAATGCTTTTGTTGTCGTTTCTTGTACACTCATAAGGTCATCGGTTTGGTTAACTGAATGAGACACCCTTCTCATTAAAGTGCTGTAATCATCCATAAGCTGAGTTTGAGAAGATAATTTTCCGGCAATCAAACTAGCTTCGTTATCGGGCACTATAACACCCGTAGTGTGATTGACTTGTTTTATGAAATCATCAGGATTTCTAGCAAAATGATTACTCCGTGGATCAAAAACTTCTTGTGAATATCTTGAGCCAAGTGGTTGATGAGAAGCTTGTGTTCTTACAGCAGATGAAGAAACGTTTGTGGCTGCAGCATTTCGTGTTGTGGTTGATAAAATCCGATTAGCAACAGCATCTCTAAGTTTCCCTTTAAGAGTATAATAGACAATTTCGTTATTAGAATTTAATGTTCGAGCATAAATAATCCCCTTATAACTAGCAACATCAACTTGAGAACCTCCAACTAAAAGATGACTATCTGTCATCCAGTGAATTTTTTCTAAGTCATCAATTGATTGTACTGTAATTCTTGTCATAGACTTCATTAAAGCTCTATCCAAAAAAGGTAACCGTTTAAACTGATTTTTAGTTTGAGCCAATAAGGCTTTTAGTTTTGTAGAATGACGAAGTTTACCAATTGCCCAATTTCCACCAATATAGCCAGAAAGAATATAGGATACAGTTTTACAAGCTAATTCAATTCTTGATTCTATCGTCATACAATGAAAGGCTGTCCATTCTGAAGACATAAAATCCCATACGCCATGGCCTAATGAGTTTAAAAAATCTCCAACGACCTCATGAGGAGAGTCACCGAACATTGCTACAGCAACAGAAGAAGCAGCCCCTCTGGCTCCTCCTTCTGCGTAAGCATTTGCTAAACTTTCACCGGCGTTGTGGAGCGATCGCCTTACGTTTCCATAAGCCGTATTTAAACTCGACCCAATGTTTTGAACTGTCTGAAGAGACATCTTATCAAGCATTTGTGATACACCATTTTCATCCCATACCCATCGTTTTGTTGCTGACGCCGCTCTTCCAATTCCTTTTCCAACAGCAACAGCTGTTGTTCCCGCTCCTGAGGCGAGTACTGGCACAAGCATAACGAGATCATTAATTGCTGAATAAGCTCCGTCAGACAAACCATATAAACAACCAAAAAATCTTCGTGCTATAGTTAATGACTAATATCGTTGACTGTCTTCTGATCCATAAGTTTCTATAAGAGATTTTCGGCTAGGATTAATAAACGTATTTTCTATAGCACAATCAATTTGTGATTCAGTGAAACTTTCATGTTTAAAAGTCGTTTGAAGATCTTCTGCAATAGAGCGTATTTCATTCAAGTTTGGATCTGTAGAACAAGATTCTACGTCAAGAATTGCGTAAACGAATTCTGAGCTTGTCAAAAAAAATGCAAATACAAATAAATAAAAAAAGTTTTTTAAAAACATAGTTATTTTATCACAAATTGATTCATTAACTTTTTAATTTCAGGTTTATCTTTAGGATGACGGTGTCCATACCAACCCAGTTGAGTAAAACGTTTTCCTTGATACCATTGATATTCAATAAAATAAGTTTTAATTCCTTTGGGATTTAAATATTCTCCCATCCATTTAACCTCATTGTATGTTTTATTTTTTTTTACATTAAAGTAAAATGTAGACCAATTTTTAAACTTAAAATTATATAAGGTGGCTTTTCTCATGGATTCTAACCCAAATCGAATTTGTTTTGAATTTTTATCTTCAAAACTAAGATTTACTGGAGATTCACCACGATTTATTACAAAAAATTCTGCTTTATCATATTTATTTTTCCACGCCTTTTCTGCACCAGGCATTTTAATTTTTTCCCAAAGTTTTGGTGATAAATCAAAATTATATGAACTCGCATAAGATATTGAAATAAATAAAGTCAAAAAGAGATGTGTTAACATTATTATTCTCCTATCACTAAATCTCTAGCAGAAAGGTATAAGATAATTGAACCTGTTCGTTCATAAATTCTGACCGAGCGAGGACCAAATACAATTTGTGTAATTCCTCTATTATTGAGACAAGCACTAAAAATCATTTTAGGTAGTTCAGTTTGAATAAAAACATCTAAGTAATGATACATTGGCAATGTGCCAAGAAAGTATGATTTGTTAAAAGCTGAAAGTTTTTCAGCTTGTTCTCCAGGATTTTCACTTATAAACCCTTCATAAAGTTTTCCTTGAACTTCGTATAAACCTGCAGCAACAGCAATTCTTCCTGCAAACGCTTCAGAAATAGAAAGATTTGCATTTGTCATCCAAGGATACACTATGCCAGCCGTAACAGCACCAACATTATAACCAATTAAATCAGCCATAATAACTTGTCTTCCCTGTTCAGTTTGTAATCTACCTGCTGATGAAAGCTCTGTTATGGCGACAGCTCCAGCAAATGTAACATTCTGAGCAATTACTCGATCAATCAAGCCTCCTTTTCCAGCTTGTTGTGCGGCAAGAATGTCCATGCAGTTAAAGATTTTTGTTTGAGCAGATGTTTTTGCAGTCAAAGGTGCGCTAGATCTCGAAAAATTACCACCAGGGGATTGGGGCGCAACATCATCCATATAATTTTGACTAAGACTTTGAGCCAAATTTTCATCAATTATATAATTTGGACGAAAAACATATTGATTGGTTTTTGGATTGAATTTAAATGTACCGGTTTCTAATGGAATAACAGCTTTGCCATCGGAAGTTTTGTAAATTAACCCTAAAGCATCATCTGAGGCTGAAATTGGTTTTGGCATAACATGAACTTTACCAGCGCTATCAATAAAGTAAGGCATTTCTGTTGTTCTCGACTGCAGGAGGTGTCGTGCATTAAGAGGAGAAGAACTGCCTTCAATGACTTTAACAGATACTTGTGCAGAAAGAGAAGCCCTTGTTCTTGGACGTATTAACTGCGAACGAATGGTTTGAATTTCATTCGGTTTAAAACCAACCCCTTGAAGTTTTCGTTGTTTAACTAAAAAACTACTTGGTGAGTATTCAAATGCTCTTTCATTAATAACCTCTTGTAAGATACGATGTTGATCAGGTGTAAGTGGTCTACCTAAGATATCATCAAAATTACTGCTCTGTAGCGTTGGAATTGCAACCGTTGCTGGTGGATTCATAAAGTGATTGATTAAACTAGTACAAGGGTCGCTCATTGTTTTATGAGATGTTAAAAAACCAATGAACAAGAATAATATTATAAATTCTCTTCTTCTAAATGCCAAGGACTCAACCTTTCCATTAACTTTGAAGATATTCAACCGATTTTAAAAAGCGTTCTTTTTGGGCGTCCACGATTTCGGGTGCTGTTTCTTCAGTTATTTTTTGATTTGCAAGGAGCAAATTATTTTCAACGTCCTTTTCGGCAAACTCAATTTCAGGATCAATTTTAAAATGATTATTCATAAAAAAATCATTAGCCATTTTTTCGGCAATTCTAACTTTGCTCGCGTCTTTTGGATTTTGATAACGATTGTGGCTATTCAAAGTTTGCACATCCAAACGATTATGGGCTGCTGCTTTTGAATACTTATCTCTGGCAGTGACTCTTCCTTCTACACGTCCAAACAAAGGCGAACCTGGGCGTGCAGGCATTTCATTTTTTAAATCAACATTGGTCACTCTTGCTGAACTGGGTAATATACCGCTGATTTTTTCCATTCATACACCTCCTGTGTATGTTTAAATTTTGTCGTTACAAAAATGCAACGATTTTTATAAGGACATCCTATCCTCATGTCTCATATCGGTACAGATTAAATTGTCTTAAGCTTTAAAAAGTAAATTTTCAATTTTCTATGCTAAAGTCATAACTCGGACTTCACTTCGTTTCGTCTGCAGTCTACAGAATTCAAACTCAATCCGAGTTCCTTCAATTGTGCTTCATCAACGGGACTAGGAGCTTCAGACATTAAACAAGAGGCTCTTGTTGTTTTTGGAAAAGCAATCACATCACGGATAGCTTCAGTATTACACATAAGCATAACTAATCGATCAAGCCCCCAAGCAATTCCACCGTGAGGAGGAGTCCCATACTTTAAGGCTTCAACAAAAAATCCAAATTTTAATTGAATTTCATCTGAACTTAAGCCTAAACATTCAAACAGAGCTTGTTGTAAGTCCGGTTGATGAATTCTAATGCTCCCTCCCGCTAATTCATTGCCATTGCAAACAAAATCATAAGCTTTTGCTTTTACATCAATTAATTGATCTGTTTTTTTATCTAAAACAACTTGATGACCATCATCTTGAGGCTGAGTAAAAGGATGATGACAAGCCATCCAACGCTTTTGTTCTTCATCGAATTCTAAAAGAGGAAAATCAGTAACCCATAAAAAAGAATATTTTGATTCATCAATTAACTCTAATTCTCTTCCTAAATAAAGACGAAGAGCACCAAGTGATGAACATGTTATCTTATGTTGATCAGCAACAATAAATAAAGCATCTCCGACTTTAGCTCCAGCATCAGTTAAAACATCTTTTAATTTTTTTTCATCAAAAAATTTACTCACAGAAGAATTGATTTTGTCATTTGCTTCCCATTTTATCCAAACCAATCCTTTCGCCTTATGAATTTTAACAAATTCGGTGATTTGATCAAGTTGTTTGCGAGAAAACCCCCCTGCACCAGGAGCAACAAGTCCTCGAAGAATTCCACCAGATTCTAAAACAGAGTCGAAAACTTTAAATCCAGAATGTTCAAAGTGCTTTTTGAGATCAATGATTTTCATATCAAAACGAAGATCGGGGCGATCACTTCCATAACAATTTATTGCATATTCATAAGTCAGTTGAGGGATCTGTCCTATTGATTCTCCCTTCACTTTTTTCCAAACGTATTTGATCAAAGCTTCAGTGAGTTCCAAAACATCACGGGATTCAACAAACGACATTTCAATATCAATTTGACTAAATTCAGGTTGACGATCCGCTCTTAAATCTTCATCACGAAAGCAGCGAGCCACTTGGTAATAGCGATCGATCGAACCAATCATTAATAATTGTTTAAGAGTTTGTGGGCTTTGAGGTAAAGCATAAAATTGTCCAGAATGAACTCGAGAGGGCACTAAATAATCTCTCGCTCCTTCTGGTGTGCTTTTATAGAGAATGGGGGTTTCAATTTCTAAAAAATTTTCATTGTTTAGAAATTCACGAAAAGCTTGCATCGTTTGATGACGAACAGCTAAATTATTCTGCAACCGTGGCGATCGCAGGTCTAGGTAGCGGTACTTAAGTCGAGTTGTTTCGCTTGTATTTTCATCCCAGACTTGAAAAGGGGGCACCTGTGATGCAGTTAAAATTTCCATCTGACTTGCTTCTATTTCAATTGCACCCGTTTTTAACTTTGGATTTTTATCTGGACGTTCACAAACAAGTCCTTGCACAGCTAAAACATATTCGTTGCCTAAATGTTTTGCTTGTTCTAATCCTGGCTTATTGGGATCGATAACAATTTGTAAAATTCCACTTCGATCTCGTAAATCAACAAAAACCAATGCGCCCAAATCTCTTCTTGTATCAACCCAACCTTTGACGATAATTGTTTTCCCGATCCAATTTTGGTCAATGTTTCCGCAATAATCACTTCTATTTTGATTTGATAAAGTATTTTTTTCCACTTGTTCCTCAACGTTTATTGTTTGAGTTGATTGTTTTAAGACAACTAAACTTAAATCCAATTATTTACAAGATCAATTGAGGAATGATTAGTCAATTAATTATTCTAACTTGTGGCTGCTGCAAAACAGCCAACTTTTTCGTTGGCTTCGCTCAAATCTCACTGCGACGTACTTAATGTACGACTCGTTCGATTTGAACTCGCGCGCCTCAAATTTGACTCTTTTGCAGCAGCCACTGAGGCGAGCTGCAAAACAGCCACTGAGGCGAGCTGCAAAACAGCCACTGAGGCAGCAGCATGATAGCCACCTAAGTAACCTAAAAAAGTTCATTATGACGCTTGATGACTTTTCTTTTTTGCTTAACTCACTTAATTGGAATAAAGAACTTGAGTCAACTCAATACAAAGGATAATTTATGCCCAAAGTTAAAATTGAAAATACATTTCAAAAACCAGTTGCTGTTGCGTTTGAAAAAATTAAAGAGTTTTTTAATAACGATAAAGACTTAAAAAGTTTTGATTCTAATATGACTTGTGAATTTGATGAAAAAAATTGTACCGGGCGAGTTAATGGTAAACAATTTAAAGCAAACATCAATGTTGCTGCTCAGTCTGATTCTGAATCAAGAGTCGTAATAGAAATTGATTTGCCTTTATTGTTATCACCGTTTAAAGGAAAAATTAAAGATACTGTAGAAAAAAAGCTCGAAAAAGCAATGAGTTAAGCTATTTCGCAACAAGCACTACATAGTGCCTGTTGCGAAAGTTGGCTGTTTTGCAACAGAGCGAGTGACTGTTAAAAAATATGAACATAAAATAAGTGGATTAAAATAAAATAAAATTTAAATTGAATGCTATAAAATGACAACAAAGAAAAAAACAGAATCGAATAAAAAGACAAAAAAAAAGGTTCTTTCAAAGAAGACCTCTTTGCGCTCGAATAAGAAAAAAAAGAGTGATCCTGTTATTCCAGAAATTGTTGATGTTGAAATTGTTGATTCAGACAAAGATGAGATTGACGATTTAGAAGACGTAGAAAAAATTGCAACGTCTCAAGATCGGCCTGTTGATGAAAGTCGAGCTTTAGCTTCAACAGATGCTGTTGGTCGCTATTTAATGGAACTAAAAAAATATCCTCTTCTTACTCGTCAAGAAGAATATGATTTGGCTGTAAAATATTTTGAAACAAAAGATCCAAAAGCGGCTGAAAAATTGGTTACATCTAATTTGCGTTTTGTGGTTAAAGTTGCGGCTGAATACGCTAAGTTTGGAGCAAAACTCATTGATCTTATTCAAGAAGGAAATGTTGGCCTTATGCACGCTGTAAGAGAGTTTAACCCCTATAAGGGAGTAAAGCTTATCACTTACGCTGTTTGGTGGATTCGCGGTTGTATTCAAGAGTATTTAATGAAGCAATATTCTGTTGTTCGTATTGGAACGACACAAAACCAAAGAAAATTATTTTATCAGTTACAAAAAGAAAAAGAAAAACTCGATGCTCTTGGTGAAGAACAAAATATTATGCTTTTAAGTTCAAAACTGGGCATATCAGAAGATGAAGTTCGTTCGATGAATCAACGAATGAAAGGCAGAGATGTTAGTCTAAATATTAATTTGGATGATGAGTCCACAACAAGCTTACAGGACTTACAAACAGATCCCTTTCAATTTAACATCGATGATAAGTTGTCTAATTTTCAAGAGCTTCATATCCTTTCTGAAAACATTGAAATTCTTCGTCCACAACTCAATGAACGAGAACTCTTTCTTCTTGAAAATCGTCTTTTGGCCGATCCGCCAATGACTTTACAAGAAGTTGGTAATCATTATGGAATCACAAGAGAAGCCGTTCGCCAAGTCGAAGCACGTTTAATCACTAAAATTCGAGATGCTGTTATTCATGATTTGGATCATCCAACTTCCAAAGAATAAGTTTGAGCCTCTTTCTCTTCGACTTTATATTCGACTTTCCGATCACTGAAACTGAGAACTTGTTTAAAAAATAGAGGAATCGGAATTTTATTGTAGACATGAAGTTGATGCTCCATTAATTTGATGAAACAATTGGCTGTTTTGCAAAAGCCACTATTTAGAGAGAAATGTTATACCAATGAAATTCTTAATTTATACTCAATATTTTCCACCCGAACTCGGAGCTGCTCAAACAAGATTGGCCGCTCTGGCTAAGGAATTAATTGAGCTCGGTCATCACGTTGAAGTGGTGACATCTTTACCTAATTATGGACGAGGAGAGGTCTTTCCTGAATACAAAGGACGATTTTATGTGACAGAAAACTGGAAAGGCTGTCGCATTCACAGATTTTGGTCTTATGCGGCGCAAGGTAAAGGATTTAAGCGAATTTGGAATTATTTGTCTTTTATCGTGATGACGACGTTTGGTATTTTTAAAGCCCAAAAACCCGATTGGATATTTGTTAATTCAGGGCCTTTGTTTTTAAGCATTCCAGCTTGGATTGCTTCAAGGATATGGGGTGTTCCTTTTATTTTTAATGTGGCCGACTTATGGGCAAAGTCAGTTGATCATTTAGCTATTTTTGAACATCGAGGCTTAGTTAATTGGTTAAAAAAGCTAGAAACATGGAGTTATAAAAAAGCGGATGTTATCACCGCGGTCACTCAAGGCATAAAAGAAATTATAATTAACGAAGACCATATCCCTTCTGGTAAGATTTGTTTTTTGCCAAATGGAGTTGATATTAAGGTTTTTTACCCGCGTGAACCCAATCAAAAACTCATTGAAAAACTTGGCTTGCAGGGCAAGTGGATTTTTACTTATCCAGGAACTCACGGTTATGCTCATGCTTTAGAGATTGTACTCGATGCGGCTAAACTTTTTTGTCCTGATGACAAGGTTCACTTTTTGCTTATTGGTGGCGGATCAGAAAAAGATCAATTAATCAAAAAAGCTCGTGAAGAAGCAATCCATAATGTGACCTTTATCGATTCGTTATCTTTGGATGATCTAGCAGAGCATTTGGCAATCAGTCATTTTGGTTTAATTCATCAAAAAAATACTCCACTAGCAAATGAAACTCGACCAGCAAAAGCCTATCCAATAATGGCAATGGGTAAACCTATTTTATTTGCTGGTTTTGGTGAGGGAGCTGAATTAATCAAAAATTCAGGGGCAGGCGTAGTCATTCCTTCTGAAAATTCGCATCTGTTAAAAAAAATTATTTTAAAATTGATTCACTCTCCAGAAAAAGCAAAGAAAATGGGGAACCGTGGTCGTCAATTCGTTCAAAGTGAATTCACTTGGAAAGCTTTAGTCCAAAATTGGTTGCATGAGCTAACACCATTATCTCATCCACAAACAAATAGACCTTTGGTGTCAGTGATAATGCCCGCCTATAATGCACAAAGATTCATTAGAGAGGCCATTACTTCAGTCGTAGAACAAACCTATGAAAACTGGGAATTGGTCATTATCGATGATAGTTCAACTGACAATACACTTAACATTATTGAAGAATTTTCTAAGTGTGATTCACGGATCAGGCTCTATCAAGGGGAAAAGAAGTTAGGCCCAGCAAAAGCTAGAAATCAAGCAATTGAAAAAGCAAAAGGAAGATACATTGCTTTTTTAGATAGTCATGATCTGTGGTTACATA
>CAYMLA010000069.1:0-9901 GCA_964390785.1 uncultured Bdellovibrionales bacterium
TCCATTAAAAGGCAAGTCGACAAACAACGATTAGCTCTCTCAAACCAAATTCACTCTAATTTGGTTAAAAACAAAAACTGTGACACACAAATTCTTCACAATTATTTTTCTTATTGCACAACACCCAGTGATCAATATCAGCTTTATTCGCTCTTATCAGAGACAAAAGTTATTTTTTGGAATTTAGGTGCTACACCCATTTATAATTTCAATTACCCTCGTTTTATTCAATTAAAACGAGCCACATCATGGCTACTCTCAGTTGCTGCTCGAGCTTTCCCACTGCCTATACCTAATTTTATAAAAAACCAACTGGTCAGTATTGCAAAAATGTTTAGCACACAAGGAACTGATGAAGAATCTTTTTTACTTAACCACTTACTCTTCCAAAAACAGTTAGGAGTTCTTCAACCTGAAGATGGCCAAGAGTTAATTGATGCTCTTTTTTATCAAAATATAAATCCATTTACTATCAAATCTGAAAAGAGTGAAATCAAAGCCATTAATTTTAACCAATTGCAATTACAAAAAGATCATAATTAATTTTTAAAAAAGGATTTTAATATGAAACAATTTACATATCTTATTTATTTAACAATGTTTTTATTTTTTTCAAGCCACTTGGCTTGGGCTTCTCGTGTCGCTATTGTAGACTCAGGAACTGACTTTAATCATCAGCTCCTTTCACAAAAAGCTTGGATTAATCCAAATGAAATCAGTGAAAATAAGATTGATGATGATGACAACGGTAAAGTTGATGACATGAATGGGTGGAACTTTGTAGACAATATTCCCATTTTGTTTTTTTCAGAACATCTTGCTGGAATTGATCCTATTGTCTATGACGTCTTAAAAATGATTACAAAAATTGAAACTGAAACTTTAACTGAAGAAGATAAAACGTGGTGGAACGATAATGTTAAATCTCTATCTGAAAATGAAAAAATTAAGTTAGAAAAACAAGTCAATTTTTATGGACAACTCACTCATAGCACCCACTGTTCAGGAATTGTCGCTCTTGGCAATCCAAATGCAGAACTTCTTTCAGCACGAACCTTCCCTGACCAAGTTCCACCTGATTTTTTAAATCAAAATCCCTTTTGGTTAAACCCCATCAATCCAAATCCATTGGAAACCTTAATTGAGTTAACTCATCAATATTCAAAACGAGGTCTTATTTATAAATTATTGGCCTTTCAATCAAATAGTATTTTTTATAGTGTCGCTGAATATTTACATCAAACTCAAATGCATGTTGCCAATTACAGCCTAGGAATTCCACTTCAAATGTTGGCTCAAAAAGCCTTAGAAATCTTTGGAGGAGAACCAACAGAAGAAGAAATCATTGCAGAAACACAAGAAATGTTTGAAGCCTTTAAACCTCATGGTGAAAGTTGGATCAAATCATCACCCAACACTCTTTTTGTTATCGCTGCTGGCAACTTTTCAGCAGATAATGATTTATATCCGATGTTTCCAGCCAATATTGATTTAGAAAATTCTATCACAGTAGCTGCTTCAAATGAATATTATAACTGGGCTGACTTTTCTAACTACGGAAAAAAATCAGTTCATGTCGCAGCCCCTGGAAAAGCCATTTATTCCTCTGTTACTCATCCATCAAATAATTTCTATCTTCAGTTATCTGGAACATCAATGGCTGCTCCTTTTGTCACAATGGTTGCTTCACGGCTAATAGACATTAATCCATTACTAAAACCTGCCGATTTAAAGAAGATCATAATCGATACTGTTGATAAAAAAGACTATCTTGAGGATAAAGTTGCTTCTTCTGGTATTATTAATGCCGAAAGAGCCTATGCTGCCGCTGAAATGTCAATTGATTTATCCCTTGATCAATCCATTCAAAAAGCCATTGAAACCATTTCTGACCAACCAGAGACCGCCGCAAAACCGTATGATAGAGATGATTTAGAATTCCACTACACAAAACCGACTCCTCAAATGAAACAATGGAGCCGACAATTTGTTTTTTAATTCGTTTTTTTAATTTACTATCGACTGTTAAAAATAGACTCAACTTGTATCAAGTTGAGTCACACTCGATTTTCAGTAAGTCAGTAATTTTCACTCATTGAGACAAAACACCACGAATTATTTTCATCTGCTGCAAGACGCTAAAAATTTCTTTTCGCACCAAAGGAACTCGATGTGAGATCATCAACTTGTTGAGATCTGCAATCCCTAAAAATGTATTCTCTTTGCGATACTGTTCAAGTAATTTTTTAGCCATCATAATTGATTCTGTTTGATTTAGTTCTTGAACCAAATTATAAACTCGATCTTGCTTTTTTCCCTTAATATAATCAATCAAATCAAATTGATGATTAATCAAATCAATGGGGCGAACAATGGCAGGGCTTCCCCCATCAGCTATTTTCCCTGCCGTATTAGAAATTACACCGATAACTTTTTGATTTTTTTCGTTTAAAAGAGGACTTCCACTTGCTCCACTATAAACATAAGTGCTTGAAACCAACGTCCTGAAATTAAACCCTGTTAAAACCCCCTTACTCACAGTTAAATCAAAACTTTCAGTCTCCAAATAAGTCCGATCCGATGGAAAGCCTAACGTAACAACATCTGGACCCAACCCATTTTCTTCAATTTCTAAAGGAATTATACCTATTGCCTGAGGAACATTAACTTTTAACAAAGCAAAATCAAACCCTTCACTTTCTGCGTACAAATAAGCTTTTGCTTTAAAAATTGACTCTTTATATTCTGAGTCAACTCGACGAAAAGTTAATAAACACTCCAATTTTGACATGCAATCTGGATAACTAGACACCACATGATGATTTGTTACTAATAATCCTGACTGAGTGACAAAAAAACCTGTTCCACTTTTTATGGGGTTTCCCAATAAATCGGTTGCTTGTTTAGGACCACTGACAAGTTGAACAACACCATGCCCCAATCGCTTAAACGAAGCACTTTCAACTTGAATGGATTTTCTATTGGGATAGTCTGAAATCGGTTCTGAAAATAAAACTTCTTTTTTTTGAAATGCCTCAGAAAATCTGACTTCAAAATCCGCTTTATAATAAACATCACCTTTTACGTGTTTTGAAGAAATCAAAAGATGATCTCCGTTCACTCTTGCTGTTGTTTCCGTAACAACGTGTTCATTATCAAACTTATCAAACAACTGATTGGGAGGATCTTTCAAACCATAAGCCCTTCCATAGGCTTTTTTTATTGAACTTTTTGAAGTGTATTGATCTTGACAGGGCTGACCATTGGAATTAACACAAATCCCCTGCCAAGCTATATATTTATAACTTGGGCTAGACGGTTTTGCGATTGAAGACGAATCAAAAAATTTTAATACATCAAAAAAAACATCAACATCTTTAACACCTAACTGTTTAACGACAACGACTCGATTAAAAAAGTCTTTCACCTGAAGAGCAAAAGCAAAATCAAAATAAATACCTATAAACAAGACACAAACAACAGTAACACGAAATAATAAAGTCATCTCTTTTGTCCCTCCCCACTCATTTCTTATCTAAAAACATCACTGTAACCTGAAATTCAGAACAGATCCAGTTGTTTTGACACCAATCTGTAAAAGGATCAAAAATTTGACTTTTTAGTGAACAGCTTTAAATTGGTTTGGAGGAGGATTTCTTTTAAGGATCTTATCTGCAATTTCAAAAAAATCAACAGGTTCACCTAAGAATGGGTCATCAGAAAGTAGAGAATAACGATCAATAGTTGTTTGTCCATAGAATTCAGGAACATCATTTATAGCTCTCCAAAAGTAATCTTGTGCTATCGGATGAAAGTATTCCCTCAACTGACTTGCTGAAGATGATTCATCTGAACTCAAATGCACAACAGAAGAAGAAGACTCGATAAAACTCAAAACAGGATAATACAATTGCACTAATAACAAAAATACAACAAGACTCAAAAAAGAAAAAAAGTAAAGTATCAAAATTCGTTTATTTTTCATGAGCTTTCTCAAATCATCGTCTCCAAAAAATTAAAAACCACAAATAATATAAAGTATAGGCTGACTGCTGCAAAACAGCCATCTTTCTTATTTCACACCAGCCACTAACTAAAAATTTATGTTGCAATTCTTATACCCAAAGATTGAATCGCTTTGCGATAGAGTAGCTGTTGCAAACACTCTGTACAGAAACGGCTCAACAAAGAACTGACGACTGAAAACAGTGAAAAAGACAATCTTTTTAAAGGGGATTAAACAGTTGTCTATTTATTTGACAATAGAAAAAAAGACGAATTAACCTGTTCTTAGAAATGGGTCATCCAACAAAGCATGAGCATCTTCAAAACTAACCGGTTTAGAAAATAAAAATCCTTGCCCAAAATGACATCCTAATGCACGCAAAATATGATATTGCTCTGTCGTTTCAATTCCTTCACCAATGACTTCAATATTAAGAGCATTGGCCAAACTAATAATTGCTTTGCTAATATTATAACTATTTTGATTTTTTGCAATCTCATTGACAAAAGAACGATCAATTTTAATTGTATCAATTGCATGTTTATTCAAATAACTTAAACTCGAATATCCTGTTCCAAAATCATCAAGAGCAATTTTAACTCCTAACTTTCGACATTCTTCCATCCAACTATAATCTTCTGCGTTTTCAAACATCACTCTTTCAATCACTTCAAGTTTGAGCTGACTAAAATTAATGCCTGCTTTTTTAACTGTTTCTCGAATCACTTGAACAAACGTTTTTTCTTTAACTTGCCTTCCAGCAACATTAACACTAACAAATAACTTTTTATCCCGATCAACTCGCTTTTGAAGAATTTTTAAACTATTAACAGCTTCACGAATTATCCATTCTCCGAGTGGAATAATTAAAGAAGTCGATTCTGCAACTGTAATAAATTCATCAGGAGAAACGATCCCTCGTGTTGGACTGTCCCAACGAATAAGCGCTTCAAATCCATTGATTTCAAGAGATTCCAAATCAACAATCGGCTGAAAAAATAATTTAAATTGATTCTCTTCTAATGCAGAATATAGATCGTTTTCTAACTTAATTGTATCGATAATCTGTTTAGAATAATGAATCGAATTTTTTGTATCAATAACTGCACTTTGATTTTCTTTTTTAACCTTTCGACGTTTACGAAAATGCTTAGTTTCTGAGTGAAACCGATCAAGCACAAGCATAATAAGCATACGAATAACAGGATCAACTTCTTCCATACGTGTTTTGATCTGGCTTTCGTTTATTTTTGTCACGACGACTTCAGTTAAAGCTCTAGCCGTTGCTGATCTTTTTCCACCATTTAAAATGGCCATTTCTCCAAATATTTCACCTGCTCCCATTACACAAAGAACAGACTTTTCATCCTCTATCTCTGTTGAAATTTCAACCATACCCTTTTCGACAATATAGGCACAATCAGCCGCATCACCTTCTGAGAAGATACTCTGACCTGGAAAAAATTTCTTCATCGAAAGAAAATTTAACATTCGAATCCTTTCCGAAACATCAAACTCTCTTTCGGTGTCCTATTCAAAAATCTTTTGTGTCTTGGAGTTTTTTTATTGAAAAATTAACAAAAACTATACAAAGGGCTAAAAAACAGGAACTTCTATGCCGTTTTTGAGCGAAGCCAACGAAGAAGTTGACTGTTTTGCAAGTTGACTGTTTTGCAACTCGCCTCAGTGGCTGTTGCAAAATAGTCAAATTTGAGGCGTGCGAGATCAAATCGAATGAGTCGCACATAAAGTGCGTCGCAGTGAGATTTGAGCGAAGCCAACGAAGAAGTTGGCTATTTTGCAACAGCCACTATTTCTTGACAAGAGAGCAGAATATATCCGCATACTTCTCAGCGGTCAATTCCCAACTAAAACGACGTTTCATTATGCTTTTTTGCAGCTTTTTCCATCGAAATGGATCTTGAAAAACAAATAAAGCTTCCTTTATCGATTGACTAAAGGATTCATAACTATAATCAGAAAAAACAAAACCAGAAGCAATGCCCTCAGCAAGAGATTTGCTACTAAAAGGTAAAACTAAATCCACTAAAGCCCCAGTCGGATAAACAACAGGAACAACTCCATATCTCATCGCATTCATTGACGTTAATCCTGCTGGTTCTGTCTTAGAGGGAAGAAGCAAAAGATCTGAAGCTGCAAAAACAGAACGAATCTCATCTTGGTCACAGCCAGTCATTATTTGAAAATATTGAGGATAATCTTCTTTAAGAGCATAAAATTCAGGCAAGTGTTCTGCCGCTCCATACCCCGCAATAACAAACTGAGCCTCAATTTGAACAAACTCATAAATGGCTTTTAACAAAAACGAAATCCCTTTCATATCAATTAATCGTCCAACAAATGCTAGAACGGGCAAATTTTCGCCTTCCTTAAAACCATATTTTTTTTGCAATGCAAGCTTATTTTTAATCTTCTCAGAAAGATGATCTTGATCATAGGGGTAATTCATCAATTTTGAACAACTCGGATTCCATTTGCCCGAATCAACACCATTTAAAATTCCCTGATAATTAGAAGACTGACGTTTTCTTATCACACCTTCTAAACCATATCCTTTTCCATCAAATGTTACTTCACGAGCATAATGAGGACTCACCGTTGTTAAATAGGTTCCAAACTGCAAACCCGCTTTAAGCAATGAAAAACCACCATAATATTCAATCCCATCATATCCTTTGGCTTCCTCAGGCAAACCTGTCCATGAAAATTGATCAAAATTATAAGTTCCTTGAAAAACCAAATTATGAAAAGTAAAAACCGTTGGCACATCAATCTCTTTATAATGAAATAAAGCAGGAATAAGCCCTGTGTGCCAATCATTACAATGAACAAGATCGGGCTTCCAATGAAGCTGACTGGCCAGTGTTAAATAGTAGGCCACATGAGATAAAAGACAAAAACGCTCACAATTGTCATCCCAATCATAGCCTTGATCATTTTGATAATAACCTTCACGATGAAAAAGTCGCGGGCAATCAACAAGCCAAATAGGAACTTCTGAACCTTGTGCATAACCAGAAACAATTTTAAATGATCCAAAAGAATGAAAATTATTAACTTCAACAATTGTTTTTGTTTTATGCAGTTTTTCTATTGAACCACTATAAGCTGGTGTTAAAACCCGAATATCAATTTTTTCTCTCTCTGTAGTCGCTTCACCACGCTCTAAAGCCTGAGGTAAATATTGACTAAAATCAGCCAATCCCCCTGACTTACTAATCGGATTAATTTCTGAGGTAACAAATAAAACACGCATGATTGACCATTAAACATGGATAATTTGTAAAACTCAAGGCCTCATCAAATAAAAAATCATGGTCACACCTAGTCAACGATTCAAGCACTGCTTTTGTTTGAACACCCTGCTTCAAAAATATTGAAATATGATTGAATTACTAACAAAACAATTGAAATTAAATCAAAATAAGCTATACAAAATAGAATAAATAGTGGCTGTTATAGTGGCTGTTGCAAAATAGTCAAATTTGAGGCGCGCGAGCTCAAATCGAACGAGGCGTACATTAAGTACGTCGAAGTGAGATTTGAGCGAAGCCAACGAAAAAGTTGGCTGTTTTGCAGCAGCCACTGTGGTTTATGCAAATTAACTGTTTGGTAACAACCCAAATTGAATAGGCTTTTTTGAAAAAAATGTTTAATGCATTGTCTAATAATCTAATTTTAACGGTTAGATACAAAATTCGTTTTGATTGTTTCCAACCTTGTTTTTGGTTATTTTCTCTTTCGGTTTTATACACTTTGATGAACTTATTTTTTATTATTAATAACCCCAACATTTTAAGGAAGTGAGGCATGGCACAAAAAGGCATTCGCGAGTTTAAAGCTAAACAATTAATCGCAAAACATTTACCCGAATTTTGTTCTGACTTACAATATGAGGACATGTTGCCCTTGTTACACCAGAACAAAACTTAAAAACCCAATTAAACCAGTCTCCTTGGTTAAAAAACTCAAAGCTCGTGGTTAAACCTGACCAGCTTTTTGGCAAACGAGGCAAACACAATCTTCTTTGCCTTAATGCCACTCTTGATGAAGCTGAAAAATGGATCAACGAGAGAATGAACAAAGAAACTGTTGTTGGAAAAAGCAAAGGAACTTTGACTCATTTTTTGGTCGAGCCTTTTGTCCCTCACAAAAATGAATATTATGTCGCTATCCGCCCCAGTCGAGAAGAAGACACCATTTATTTTTCACTTGCTGGTGGAGTTGATGTTGAAGAAAATTGGGATAAAGTTAAACAACTTTCTGTTCCTGTGTTAAGTGACTTATCCACTCTCGATTTTGACTCTTTTATTCCAAGTGATTTGGGATCAGATCGAAAAACAGTCATTTCCTTTATTAAAGGACTTTATCAACTTTATAAAAAACTGAACTTTGCCTATCTCGAAATTAATCCTTTTACTCTTGTAGACAATAAAATTGTTCCTCTTGATACCGTCGCGAAATTAGATGACACTGCTGCTTTTGAATGTTCTGAACTTTGGGGAGAAATCGACTTTCCAGCCCCCTTTGGACGCACAGAAAGCAAAGAAGAAGCCTATATCGCTCAACTCGATGAAAAAAGTGGTTCCTCTCTAAAACTCAGTATTTTAAATCCTGATGGAAGACTTTGGCTGATGGTCGCCGGCGGAGGAGCAAGTGTTATTTATACAGACACTATTTGTGACATTGGTTATTCTTCAGAGTTAGCCAATTATGGTGAATATTCTGGAAATCCAACAACAGATGAAACGCGTGAATATGCTAAAACTGTCTTAAACTTAATGACACGAAAAAAAGACAACAAAGGCAAAGCTCTTCTTATTGGAGGAGGGATTGCTAACTTCACGGATGTTGCCAAAACATTCACTGGCATTATTCAAGCTCTAGAAGAATATCGTGATAAAATTGTCAATCATAACATTTCAATTTTTGTTCGTCGTGGTGGCCCTAATTATAAAGAAGGACTTGAAAACATCACTGCTGCTTGCAAACGACTTGGAATTTCGATTGAAGTTTACGGGCCAGAAACTCATATGACCCGAATTGTTCCACGAGCCATTGAAACCATTAACAACTAAATCCGATCTGCGAGGAAAAAATGGAAAAAAAGAAAAATTATCTTTTATTTGATAAAAACACCCAAGCCATTATTTATAATTACCAACAAAATGCCATTCAACGCATGTTAGACTTTGATTATGCCTGTAAAAGAGAAACACCTTCTGTTGCTTGCATTATCAATCCAAGTCGAAACGGTCTTCATAAGGCTTTTTTTGGTTCAACAGAAATTTTAATCCCCATGTATCGAACTTTTCTAGAAGCCACATCTAAACATCCTCAAGCCGATGTTGTGGTTAATTTTGCTTCTTATCGATCAGCCTATCAAACGTCTAAAGAAGTTCTTGAACATAAGAACATTCGAACCATTGCCATTATCGCTGAAGGCGTTCCAGAAAATAGAGCACGTGAATTGGCTCTCATTGCAAAAAAAGCCAATAAATGGATTATTGGTCCTGCCACTGTTGGCGGAATCGCAGCCGGTGCTTTTAAAATTGGAAATACGGCTGGAACCATTGAAAACATTATTGACTCTAAACTCTATCGTCCTGGTTCAGTCGGTTTTGTTTCAAAATCAGGTGGCATGTCGAACGAAATGTACAATATAATTGCACTCAATTCTGATGGATTATATGAAGGTCATGCTATTGGAGGAGATCGATATCCTGGATCAACCCTTATTCAGCACCTTGAAAGAATGAACCAAAATCCAGAAATCAAAATGCTTGTTTGTTTGGGTGAAGTTGGTGGAGTGGATGAATATGAAATCATTGATTCTATCAAAGCCGGTCGAATCACAAAGCCTTTAGTTGCGTG
>CAYMLA010000070.1:0-6432 GCA_964390785.1 uncultured Bdellovibrionales bacterium
AACAAAATTGACAAATATCCCTTGAGCCGTTTCTGGTCTAAGATAAACAATTGATCCTTCATCTTCAACCGGTCCCATATGTGTTTTAAACATAAGATTAAAATTTCGTGGCTCCGTTAAATCCTTAGCTCCACACTGAGGACATTTTTTTTCTGACAAGTAAGATTCTGTATTGTCAGCTCGAAAACGAGCACCACATTTTTTGCAGTCCACCAAAGGATCAGAAAAACCATCAATATGACCAGAGGCTTTCCAAACCATGGGAGCCATCAAAATAGAAGCATCAACACCAACAATATCCATCCGTTTGGTCATGGCTTTCCACCAAAAACTTCTAACATTCATTTTCATCGTTGAACCCAATGGACCATAGTCCCAACACGAATTCAATCCTCCATAAATTTCACTGCTTTGAAAAACAAAACCTCGTCTTTTGCAAAGCGACACCAATGTTTGTAAATCTTTAAGTGGTTTAACTTCCATTTTTAATCCTCACAGTTCATAGTTGTTGGCTGTTTTGCGGCAGCAACTAAATGTATCAAAAAGATTTAGTATAAACTACAAATACAATAAACAAACTTTTTTTCGTTTGTGTTGTCGTGCGCCAAAATAAAAATTAACTGCTGTTAAAGTGAAAAGATCCGTTTAAACTATTTGTATGTCTTTGTTTAAAATTGTCACTCTTTTTTGTTCTCTATTAATTATCTTGGGGGCATCGCCCACGCGTGAGCTTGAAAAACATCTTAAGAATGAAAAACAAATTAGAAAATACATGCTTGAAATTGCGAAAGATATTGGAGTCACCTGCCAATACTGCCATAACCTAAAAAATTATAAGGACACAAAACTAAAGACTTATCAAACAGGTAAAAAACACATTGAATTGGTTAAGCTCATCAATCACTCAAGCCTCTTAGATAAAAAAACACGCTGTGTGATTTGCCATATGGAAAGCCCCAAGCCTCCCGCATACAAATGATTTGACACCTTTAGAGGTTGTGTTTGACCGCCTACTTTTAGAGGCTCTCTATTATATTGCCTGCCTTTAGAGGCTGCTGAAAAGCAATCAAATTTGAGACGCACAAGGCTGTTTTTCAGTGGTTTCTACTTGTGTTGAATTAAAATGGCCTGATAAGCAGCGTTAAAAAACTCTCGTTCATTCTCTTCTAATTCCTGAATGGATGTTTTATAAGCATAATGAACGGCATCTAATGAACTGCCTGCAGGCAAGCCAAGGATTTCAAAAGCATCCCAAGCCTCTCCATTAAACATAAAAATGACGTTTAACTGACGCGTTCTAGAATTCTGAGGCTCCTCTCTCGATGTTAAAGAAAGATCTGATTTTAACTTTGTTGACTCCGCTTTTAAATTCAATCGTGATGGTCGAGGCATCCGTTTTTTAATAATTAAAAAAGAACCAATTAGCAACGTGACAACACCGCCATATATAAGTAAAAAGAAAGTCGGTTCAATAGATAAAATTTTTAATGCCATGTGGTCCATCTCTTTACTATAAAAGGAGTTTTCAATGAACTCAACTCAATCCCCGTTTGAACAACAATCTTCTCTTCCAGAAGTACAGTCTATCATTGCAATTGGTTCAGGAAAAGGAGGGGTTGGAAAAAGCACAATTGCTAGTCACATCGCTATGGCATTGGCAAAAAACTTTAAAGTCGGCCTTCTTGATGCTGACTTTTATGGGCCAAGCATTCCAAGATTATTTGGAGCGATCAATCAAGTTCCAGACGTTGATCCAGAAACAAAAGAAATTTTTCCAATTATTCGTTATAACATTAAACTCATGAGTTTAGGTTTTATGGTTCCTGAAACCTCTGCCGCAATTTGGCGAGGACCGATGCTATTTAAAGCCATTGATCAACTTCTTCATCAGGTTAAATGGGCTCCATTAGATTATTTGATTATTGATTTGCCTCCAGGAACAGGAGACGTTCAACTTTCTCTTGCTCAAAAAGTTCCCATCACAGGTGCTGTTAATATTTGTACTCCCCAAGACATGGCTTTAAGTGATGTTAAAAAATCCATTGATATGTTTGAACAACTTAATATCCCTGTCATTGGCATTATTGAAAATATGTCTTACCTTCTTCATCCTTCAACTGGAGAGAAAATTCAACTTTTTCCTAAAGGAGGACTTGATCATTATCTAAGTACAAAAAAACTTAAAAAAATTTCAACTCTTCCTTTTCATCCCTCTCTAGGAATAGCTTGTGAGTCTGGGATTCCTCTTCTTGAATCTCATCCAACAAGTCCTGAAAGCAAACTCTTTGAGGACATCGCAAGCACCATCAACGAGTTTGTCTCAAAATGAGTCAAACTACTGAAAATATTAATATTTTACAAAAAAGTGCTGGACAAATGTGTTGAACTTATGTATGATGATTATAGAGCCAACGTAATCCCCCCCAAATACGATTGGTTCTAAAAAGAATGTGTGGTTCAACATTTATTAACAAAGGAGGCGCTAAGGCAAATTTTATCCTTCCTTTGCCAAAGGCAAACTACTGGAAACAGTAGGACGCAAAGCTAAAGGGGCTAATACCGAAAGGTTATGCCAGCCAGACTGCCAGAGGTGATAGATTAAGCCTTGGTGGAAGCCAAGAGCAAACGGAAGGAAACCCCCATGAAAAAAAAAGATTTCTCATTTCATTCCCCTTAGCCCGCTAATTTCTTAGGAATAGAACTTAGCGGGTTCCTTTTTTTAAGCTTCTTCCAGCGCAACTTTTAAGTTGCTTTTTTTTTGTTTTGCAGCAGCCACTCTTTAAAAAGAGCTAATTGGGATCTCTAACTCCGTTCCCACATAAAGGACTGCTCGTCGAGATAAATTGTTTTTTGAAGTGATCTTTTGAATCGGAACATTGTATTTTTTTGATATATCCGTTAGCGTATCTCCCCGTCGAACGATATGAATAATGGGTTGATTTGATGTTTTTTTTGTTGAACGACCTGGAATCACAAGAATCTGACCAACTCGAATAAAAGAACGTCGTGAAAGTTGATTGGCTTGTTGTAACTGCCCCACGCTCACACCGTATTTTTTTGATAATGCGTACAGAGATTCTCCTCGTTTTACACGATGATGAAAAGCTCCTTTTTCAGATTCAACACCAGAAGACGTCTGAGAGGCAGGATTTCTTTCTTCAACTTGAATGTATGTTCCCGCTTTGAGAACATGACGACGATCAAAATTATTCAATTGTTTTAACTTGGCAACAGACGTTCCATATTTTTTAGCAATACTGTAGAGATTGTCTCCCCATCGAACGCGATAACGACCATCCTCTAGCTTTGAAGAAATGGTTTTAATTTGTTCTGACGCTGAAGGAACATTGACGTTAACTGTTAATTTTTGACCAGCACGAATAAATGATCTCTTTCCTAAATTATTAAGACGTCTTAATTGTGTTACCGTTGTTTTAAACCGTTCTGCAATTCCGCTTAACGTATCACCCCGTTTAACACGATAAGATCCACTAGATGAAGCCACATAAGTTGGCGTCTGACTGGTTGAATAACTTTTCGCAACAGCAGCAACCGCTTTCTCCTCCATACCCAAAGGCACTCTGATTTCTTCACCCGAACGAGCTGATATGGATGCAACGTCTCTTAAATAACTGGGATTTAAAGACGACAAATCAGAATAAGAAATTCCCATATTCTTTGCAAGCAATCTTAAACTGATCGTCTTATCCACATTCACTTTAGAAAACTGTAAAGGCTTTTCATAATCGATATTGACAAAACCATACTTTTCAGGATTTTTCGCAATTTCACGAGCAGCTAAAAATTTTGGAACATAATTCAGGGTTTCAGTGGGTAATCTTTTACCTTCAACTAAATCCCAAAAATCCCGAGTATAAACTCGCATGACAGCACTTTTTACCCGGTTTTCCCCTGCATTGTAGGAAGCGAGAGCCAAATGCCAAGATTGAAAAACATGATAAAGGCCTTTTAAATAATTTGCTGCCGCTTGGGTGGCTAAAACAGGATCTCTTCTTTGATCGACCCAATGATCGACTCTCAAACCATATCGTTTAGCTGTTCCACGAATAAATTGCCAATAACCGACAGCAGACGCATGACTTCGTGCCTTTGAACTAAATCCGGATTCAATCATAACAACATAAATCAAATCTTCAGGAAGACCATTGTCTTTAAGAATTTCTTTCATTAGCTCAAGGTATTTTGTTGAGCGTTCAAGATAAACCGTCATGTGTTTACGGCCACGACCTTGAAAATAGTCCATCCATTTTTGAACATGCTCATTCATTTCATGAGGAATTTCAGTTGGTATGCGATTCCAATCAACAGAATCTTGTGTAACAACCGAAGGTGCACCATATGGAACATCCACACTTACAACACGACTTTCGTCTGCTGGTTTGATATCATCAACACGAGTTAAATGACTGCAACTTAATAAACCAATAGAAAAAGTTAAAACAACAATAAATCTAAACATCATGAACATCACCTCTCAAAAATGTTATTTCGCATCAAGCCTTATTTAGTGACTTTTGTTAAAGGGTTATCTTCTTTGTTGGATTCACAACAGCCACTTAATCACACTGTTTTACAACAGTATTAATCCTACTATAACAATTTCAACTTTACAAATCACTTGGAATCGTTTGATTGAATTAAAAAATTCCAAATTGGCATAGCCGAAGGTAGTGCCTCTTGTTCGAGCAATGAATAAAGAAAGGCATTTCGCAGGACAGCTTGCACATAATGCCGCGTTTCTCCCCAAGGCATCTCCTGTATCCAGCACTCATCTTTATTAAAATCATATTGAACTGTTTTACCATTTTGATCATTTTTGTTATGATTCTCATCATTCTCTGATTTTTTTAAAAGCGAATCATAAATCTGCCTATTTTTAAGCCATCGAGTTAATCGTGTTGGCCCCACATTATAAGCAGCTAAAGCAACGGGCAACTGCCAATTAAACCGTTTTAACATCTTTGCAATATAGTAACTGCCAAATTGAATATTCCGATCTGGATTTAATAAATCATCTGGAAGCACAAATCTTTTATAACCGAGTTGCTCAGCAATATCTTTTGCCGTCAATGGAATAATCTGCATAAGGCCCAAGGCTTGAGCCACGCTTTCAGCACGAATTTGAAACCCACTCTCTTGACGAATGATTCCCCTAATCAAATTGGTATGAAGAAGATATTTTTCAGCATACTTTTCAATTTCATTTTTAAAACCCAAAGGAAAAGCAAATTGAAGAATCTCTTTAACTTGAAATTCTTCAGAATCTTTCCAAACCTCATTGATCAATTCAATCACTCGATAATTATTGCCTGCCGATTTATAATATTGAACAATAAGAAGTTTTCCCTTAGTACTTAAAACTAAATCTAAATGTTTTAACTCTTGCTCTGCTTCAAAATGCCAACCTGATTTAAGCAGCAATTCAAGGCGTTGCCACGATTTATACTGATGATCGAGAAGATAAAGGGTCTCTTTTAAATCCACTAAGCTTTTGGAATTTAAGTAATGAATTTTTTTATTCAACTGATGGGATAACCGAATTCCATAATAAGTAAGAGGATAATCTCGAATTAAGCGCTCCGCTTCTGTTATTGACTTTTCTGGTGAAACCCTATCGAGACTCTTAATAAGCCAATAACGAGAGGGAAGTTCTTTATTTTCTAAATAAGGAGACGCCAATAAGCGCTCAAACAAAGACACTGCTGCTGCCCATTTTCCTTTTTGATACTGAATTAAACCAAGGCTAAATAAAGCCTCAATACTCTCCTTTGTTCCAGAATATTGATCAATCAAATTTTGATAATACAATTCTGCTTTTTTCAAATCACCAGAATAGTGGGCAGAACGAGCGGCCAAAAGAACGACTTGCTCTTTTTGAGAAAAATAAACCTCTTGATCAAGAACTGATTCTAAGAGCCCTAGGCAAAACAAATACTCTCCTCTATTGCAAAGTTGATTAGCCCAATCTATCTTTCGAACCAAATCAGAGCGGACAAGTTGACGAAAAATTTTTCTCTTCAACAAATCAAATTTAGAGTCCCTTTTTTTTAAAATTGTTCCAAACACTTCAAAAATTCTCTTAGAAGCCCATTCCGCTCGACGACTTCCAGGAAATCGTTGGATTAATTCTAATCCATCATCAATAGCAGGAACAACATCGCTTCCCTTTAAAGCTCCAATCATACGATCAAGAAGCTCTTGCTCATCTTTAGAACCTTCAACATGATTTTTTTCAGTTGTTGATGATTTTTTTAAAACAGAATCATCACGAAGAGCTTTTTCAATGGAAAGAAGTCGATCTTCTAACTCTCGATTAGGAGCAAGAGAAAGAGACCTAAGAACATAGTTTTTAGAAACCGAAAACCGCTGCTCCATAAATGACAATTCACCCAATAAGGCAAATAGACGAGC
>CAYMLA010000070.1:6442-9625 GCA_964390785.1 uncultured Bdellovibrionales bacterium
GCCTGTTGAGTCTCACTTAAAAGTTCTTTTTTCTCGGTTAATTGATTAAGGTAAAAGTAGGCCGATTTTTTATTTTTCTGGAGATAATGCTTTGCTAGTTCTAGCTGTCCATCAACCCAAAGTGGCCTTAGCTGATCAGAATAAGGCCCATACGATAGAAGGCTTAAATCGTGATTCAAAACTTTTATACTGTTGACTAAAAAATCATGGCGACTCGTGTCATCAATTTTTATTGCGCACGTTAAACGATAAACCATCAACCAAGGAAAGAGTAAATCCGATGCTTTTAAAAATTGAACGGATAATTCATAACACTTCTTGTAATTTTTTGATTGATGATGAAATTTTATCTTTTTTAATCGGGCAATAGTTCCACTTCCACTCGG
This sequence comes from uncultured Bdellovibrionales bacterium, assembly GCA_964390785.1. Taxonomy (GTDB): domain Bacteria; phylum Bdellovibrionota; class Bdellovibrionia; order Bdellovibrionales; family CAYMLA01; genus CAYMLA01. The sequence goes on from CAYMLA010000070.1 coordinate 6,829, forward strand.
CTCTTTTTTCCAACTCCAAGGCTTTTCACTGGGAAGCTTTTGACCCCATTTTAACTCAACACGATTAACCCCAGAAACAACCCCACTTGCCGCTTCTATAAAAGAAAAACTCAATGCAAAAACAACTCCAATGTTCATTAATTTTTTAATCATCACCATATAGCGGCCTCCACCTTATTCAGTTCGCAGCTAACAATTATTAGTTTTGAGTTTCTTTTCCTTTAACTCTTAAAACTTAATTTTTTTTACTAACAACGGGCAATCGCTAACTGATAAGCTGTTCAAACGAAACATTATTTTTTAGCTTAACTTATCAACAGCCACTACTTTTTAACTTGAAAAGTTTGTTTTTTTTAAGCAAATTAATTGGTGTCTGCTGTTTTCCAGTTTTCCCATGTAGCTTATCAAAGGAATGCCTATGAAACAACTTATCTTAACTCTTCTGATTTGTTTAAAGCCTCACAATGGCTTTGCTCAATCAACTGAATCTTATTTTTCTGTTGTTGATCAAGTTTTTGCTGCTTTAAATTTTTACCTCGGTCAATTGATTTTTTTTGATCTTGCTTTCTTTAGTCAAGAAATTGAAATCCCCCTCACCGTTTTATGGCTTGTTTTAGGAGCCACTTTTTTTACGTTTAAATTCAAATTTGTTAACTTTAGACTTTTTAAACACGCCATTGATATTACCCGTGGGAAGTTTTCAAATAAAAACGATGCCGGTGAAGTTAGCCATTTTCAAGCTCTAACAACGGCTCTTTCGGCCACTGTTGGTCTTGGAAATATTGGTGGAGTCGCCATCGCTATTGCTCTTGGAGGGCCAGGGGCAACCTTTTGGATGATTCTTGCCGGTTTTTTAGGAATGTCTTCTAAATTTGCAGAATGCACTCTGGCTCAAATTTATCGTCTCATCAACAAAGAGGGGCAAGTCATTGGTGGCCCGATGGTTTATCTTGAAAAGGGTTTTTTAGAATACGGCTGGCCACGACTTGGAAAAATTTTGTCAGTTATGTTTTCTCTTATGTGTATTGGAGGAGCTTTTGCGATTGGCACAGCCTTTCAAGTGAATCAAAGTTTATCGGCCATCATTACAACAACTCCTTTCTTTGCTGATTTCCCATGGGCGTATGGACTTATTTTGGCTGTGCTTGTTGGCTTTGTTATTATTGGAGGAATTCGTCGAATTGCTCGAACAGCCAGTGCGATTGTTCCCTTTATGTGTGTCATTTATGTTTTAGCCTGCCTTACCATCATTGGTTATCATATCAATCTTATTCCTATGGCCTTCTATAAAATTTTTTCTGAAGCCTTTTCTCCTGACGCAATGTATGGAGGATTTATTGGTGTTCTGATTGTCGGCTTTACTCGTTCAGCTTTTTCTAATGAAGCCGGAATTGGCTCAGCGGCGATTGCTCACTCTGCCGCTAAAACATCCCATCCCGCCAAAGAAGGCATTGTTGCCCTTCTTGAGCCCTTTATTGATACTGTTGTCATTTGCACAATGACAGCTTTAGTTATTATCGTCACCGGTGTTTATAATTCACCAGAGCATATGGAATTGATTTCGGGCAAGCAAGGGGCTGCTCTAACTTCTATTGCTTTTGGTAGCGTTCTGCCTTGGTTTCCCACTATTCTTTCTTTTTCTGTCTTTCTTTTTGCTTTTTCAACCATTATCTCTTGGTCATACTATGGAGAGCGATGCTGGGTTTATTTATTTAACGAACGCACGCTGATTATTTATAGAATTCATATCATAGCTATTGTGATTTTAGGCTCCATTTCGTCTGCCACTAATGTTGTCAGCTTTGGAGATTCAATGGTTTTGGCCATGTGTTTCCCTAATATGTTTGGACTCTTTATTTTAAGAAATAAAATTAAGGCTTCTCTCGAATCTTACATGAAAGAGTTGAAAAAGAGTCAAATCAATTAGACTCAAGGATTTCCTCAATAAAAAACTTAGTTTTTGAAGAAACCATAGATTTAGGATAGTATCCTTCAATCAATTGAAAAACATCCTCAGCCTCTGTTAAACCCAAGTGTTTTATTAAAAAGATGACATCGTCTTTGTCGTGAGTGTCCCAACGAGACCGATTTCTCCTTTTTCATTTCGTTCTTTGAGTTTAAAATTTAGTTTTTGAAACAGAGACTTGATTTTTTTTTGACTCAACATTTTAAGCCCTCGCTAAAAAATTACTATGCACAAAGATATTTTTGCTTCTAAAAGCTACAGGTGACTCTAAAAGAGCGGATGCCTTTAAGGACTCAATACCAGCGACGAACCAAGGCTTTTTCAAGGGCTTGATTTTTCGTGGCCACTCAGGAGGCGTGATGCTAACCTCTTGACAAAGCTCAAGAATGGTCGCCGCCAAAAGAGCTTGAAGATCATGGGGACAGCTTTTGTCGGGAGGAAGAAAAAATAATCTGATATCTGTTGTGTTTCGAAATTCATCAACTAAATCCATTAGGTGAATCTTCCATGAATCGAAACCATCTCGTTCAACTCGGTAGCCAAATGCAACGCTGGTGCAATCCGGAGTGTTGTCCTTAGGATAGGCCAACACCGCTAGTGTTTGATTGAAATAGTCAGCTGCACTTTTTAGAGAAGAAATTCTTAAGCTGGGATCCAAACTAAGAATTTTTCGAATTGTATTTCGAGACAATCCTAAACTTTGACTTAAAGTTCGTTCAGACATTTTTTTTGTTAAAATTACCATAATAATGCTCCAAATTGGTCTATTATATTATACCATAGAGCGGACTTCGTCCGCAGCCTACAGATTTCAGTCTTCAGTTCTCAGCT
>CAYMLA010000071.1:0-9597 GCA_964390785.1 uncultured Bdellovibrionales bacterium
GATCTGAGAGTCTTATAGTATAGTAACAACTGTTCTTATTTCGCAACAGCCACTATTTAATGTTGACAAAGAAGATAGGAAAAATATTGAGGTTCATTTTACAAAAAGACAAAAATTTGTTTATCTAGAGCGTCTTAAGTGGCTTGATAAAAATAACGCAAATAAAGTTTTAATAGGCCAGGCTCGAGAACGGATTGCATTGAATTTTGTAGAGTGGAGTAAAAAACAAAATATGATGATCAATGAAGATGAAACAGCACGGGAGAATTTTCAGCATGAAGAAGAAGTTGTATCTGAGGCTGCTTAAAAATGTTATCTTCGTTTTTATTGTTTCTTTTCCTTTTGTTAGGGTTGAAGCTCAAAAGCTCGATTTAATGTTTGGATATTATGATATTGAAGCTCGTTCTGGAAATTCTGAAGGAAATCTTAGTAATTTTGGAATTTATCGTTTTGGTTATTTTACCCCTCTTGTTCATAAGGTTGAAATTGGATTTTCTTATTCTCTGAGTTTTGCAGATGGATTTACAGGGGACATAGCTTATGGTCCTGATTTTTTAATAAATTATTTTTTTCTAACGCCCATTAGTTCTCAAACTCTTCAAGTCGGAACTCAAAAAATTTTAATAAAACCGTGCTGTCGTCCTTTTATTGCTTTGGGTTTTCATCAACGTCAATTTCAATCAATAAAAAGTCAGTATGCTGGTTTTGGACTAAGTTTAGGCTCTGAATATTCTTTACGATCGTCATGGGTGGGTGTTATTAATAGACTTAAATCAGAACTGAGATATATTAATTTCGTTGGAGCAGATGGTGGATCAGCTTCTGAGTTAAGTGTTCTTTTTGGTTTTGTTTTCTGAATTGAGATGGGGGGTCTCATTTTTTGTGATATATTTTTGTTGTATGAAGGCTCTGTTCCAAAAGGTTGATAAAAAAACGCTCTGTGAATAAGAACTTGACAGGAGATTTTATTGACAGTTTTAAAAAAAATTTGTTGATTTAATGTGTTAGAGAGTTTGTCGATTAAAATCTAGACGTTGAGAGGGGGCGTTTTGTTTTGAGTCAACATTAAATACTTGAAATTTATAAGGAAAGATTGATTTAGAAAAGCTAATTATGGCATGCTGATTGTATATAGAGATAGGTAAGGGGGAATTCACTTTTAGGTTTATGAAAAGCTTAAAAGTATTAAATGGGGGGCAAGAAGCCCCTTTTTTTTTATGTGTCTAGAGGTCGTTTTGCAACCTTCATTTAGTGGCTGCAGCAGCCTTCATCTATTAAAGCCTAGTGTGGACTGTATCTTTTAAGTCATCTTCTAAAAAATCACTTAAATAAAAGCAGTTTTTGAGTTAAAACTTACAAGTTAAAATGTTAAACTTATTTTTGGACTGAGCCTTGGGCTCTCTTTAATAAAGTTATTGCATTGAGAAAGGGGAAGTTATGTCAACTGTTCGAGTTCGTTTTGCGCCAAGCCCAACGGGTTATCCTCATGTTGGAGGGGCTCGCACAGCCCTTTATTGTTATTTGTTTGCCAAAAAAATGAAAGGCTCATTTATTTTAAGAATCGAAGACACCGATCAAGAACGATCAACACATGAAGCTCTTATCCAACATTTAAGCAGTTTAAAATGGTTGGTTCTGGATTGGGACGAAGGCCCTCATTTTGAAACATTGCAGGATACTGGAAGTTTTGGTCCTTATCGGCAGAGTGCTCGTCAAGACTTATATAATCAGTATGCTCAAGAGTTGATTGAAAAAGGATTGGCTTATTATTGTTTTTTATCTGATTCCGAGCACGAGAGTCTTCAGGCTCAAGCGCAGTCCGCAGGAAAGAGTCAGGCTCGCAACCCTTATCGAGATCAATCTCTAGAGCAAGCTAAAGTTTTATTGGCCAAAGGGAAAAAGGCTGTTGTGCGCTTTAAAGTTCCTGAGCAAAGGACTGATTTTGTTGTGGATGATTTAATTCGAGGTTCAGTGAGTTTTCCCTCAGAAATGGTCGGAGATTTTGTTCTTCTTCGATCGGATGGAATGCCTGTTTATAATTTTTGTAATGTGATTGATGATGCTTTGATGGAAATCACCCATGTGATTAGAGCAGAAGAACATTTACCAAATACTTTACGACAGATCATGTTGTATCAAGCCTTTGGTTTTAAACGGCCACAGTTTGTTCATGTTTCCATCATTTTGGGTCCAGATAAGCAAAAGTTAAGTAAACGTCACGGGGCAACAAGTTGTGAAGAGTATCGTCAGCGTGGTTATCTTCCTGAGGCTTTATTGAATTATCTTTCTTTGCTGGGGTGGACGGCTCCAGACGAAAAAGAAATTATGACCATTGAAGAAATTATTGAACGATTTGAGCTGGAAAAAGTTCATTCCTCTCCTGCTGTATTTGATGAAGCCAAGTTAAATTGGGTGAATGCTCAGCATTTAAGATCTCTTTCCAATGAAGTCCTCTGGTTTCATATTGAACAACAACTGAAAAAAAATAATATCGAATGGGTGGTTTCAGAACAAAGGCGAGATCAAGCTTTGAATTTGTTTAAAAATTATATTCAAAACTTTTCAGAAGCTGTTGAGTATTTTAGTCTTCTTATTGATGATCAATTTTCAATTGATTCTGAATCTAAAGAGATTTTATCTTCGGAAAGCGCAAGGTCGGTTATCTCTTATTGGGTTGAACTTATTTTGCAATCAAAAAATCAATCTGAGTTTTTGAATGAAGATGAATTTATTGAAATTCAAAATCAAGTTAAAACTCATTGCGGAGTTAAAGGCAAACATCTTTTTATGCCTATTCGTGTTGCTGTTGTTGGAAAACCTCATGGAGCAGAGTTAAAGGAATTGGTTCCTTTAATCGCTAAAGAGTCTTTGGTTAAACGGGCTCAGTTGGTTTTAAGTCATAGTTCGTAATGTATGTTACTGATCTTCAAAAAAGTTAAAGGAGATTGATCGTGTCAATAAAGATTTTTAATTCTCAATCACAAAAAAAAGAAGATTTTGTTTCAATTGAAGAGAATAAAGTTAAAATGTATGTTTGTGGTCCAACTGTTTATGGATTTCTACATGTTGGTAATTTTAGAGGGCCGGTGGTTTTTAACGCTGTTCGAAATTGGTTTGAATATCGTGGGTATCAGGTCGATTATGTTTCAAATTTTACCGATATTGACGATAAGATTATAAATCGAGCCAATGAAGAAAATGTGGCTCCATCTGATTTAGCTGAGCGGTATATTTCGGAATATGTTTTTGATTACAAGACATTGAATTTAAAGCCTCACACTTCTAATCCTAAAGCAACAGAACATATTGATTCTATGATCGAGCTTATTGAAATTCTAATTCAGAATGAAAAAGCCTATGTTGTTGATGGTGAGGTGTTTTATTCTGTTCGCACATTTAATGAATATGGAAAATTAAGTCATCGAAATCTTGATGACATGAAAGCAGGCGCGCGCGTGATGGTTGATGAGAAAAAGAGAGATCCCGCTGATTTTACTCTCTGGAAACCATCTAAGTCAGGTGAGCCTTCTTGGAATTCACCTTGGGGGCCTGGACGGCCAGGTTGGCATATTGAGTGTTCAGCCATGTGTCGAAGCCAATTTGGAGACACGTTAGATATTCATGGTGGAGGGATGGATCTGATTTTTCCTCATCATGAAAATGAAATTGCTCAAAGCGAAGGGGCAAGTGGGAAACCGTATGTGCGCTATTGGATGCATAATAATATGATTCAGTTTGGTAGTCAAAAAATGTCAAAATCAGTTGGAAATATTATTACGGCAAGAGAATTTTTAAACGAGTACGATGCAGAAATTTTAAAGTATTTGTTGTTAAAAGTTCATTATCGTTCAGTGAGTGATTTGTCTGAAGATCAAATCAAAGATGCCATTTCGGGATTAGCACGTGTTTATTCCGCTTTAAGTTTGGCAAAAAGTTATGCTCAAACAACTGAAGTTGACGAGGGACTAATTGACGTTGAGTTTGAAAAAGAAATGGCTGAGGCATGGGATGGCATTGAAAAAGCAATGGATGATGATTTTAATACTCCAGAAGCGTTTGCACGTGTGTTTGAGATTGTTCGTTTGTTTAACACTAAAGTAAAACTGGGGATGAAGGTAAAACCAAACATCAAATCGATTTCTTTATTTTTTATTCAATGGATAGAAAAAGTGGGGCTGTTGTTTTCTTTGTATCAAGAAGAACCCACTTGTTATTTAACTCAACTGGATGATCGATTGCTTGAAAAAAAGGGGATTAAAAGAGAAGATGTTGATGAATTGGTGACGAAGCGGTCGATGGCTCGAAAGGCTAAGGATTTTAAATTAGCCGATGAAGTGAGAAAGACTTTGGATGAATGGGGAATTACTGTACAGGATACATCTCAAGGAACGTGTTGGGAAGTCGCAAAATAATGGTATAGAAAATGGGGAAACTGTTTAAGCTTTGTTCAAACTATCAACCGGCAGGAGATCAGCCTAGGGCTATTGAACAAATTATTGAGTCCTTTCGTAAAGGAGTTCGTGAACAGGTTTTATTGGGTGTGACAGGGTCAGGAAAAACGTTCACCATGGCTCATGTTATTGAGCAGATGGAACTGCCTGTTTTGGTTTTAGCTCCAAATAAAACTTTAGCTGCTCAATTATATTCTGAGTTTAGAGAATTGTTTCCAAATAATGCTGTTGAGTATTTTGTAAGTTACTACGATTACTATCAGCCTGAAGCTTATATTCCAGCAACTGATACTTTTATAGAAAAAGATTCAGCGATTAATGAACAAATTGATCGGATGAGGCATTCCGCCACACGTTCATTATTTGAACGTAAGGATGTTATTATTGTTTCGTCTGTGTCTTGTATTTATGGATTAGGAAGTCCTGAAGCTTATGAAGGCATGATGGTTTTGATTCGTGCCAATAGTGATTTAAACCGCGATCATTTATTGCGTGAGTTGGTTCGCATTCAATACACTCGAAACAATGTTGACTTTCACAGGGGTACGTTTCGGGTGCGTGGAGATGTTGTGGAGGTTTTTCCTCCTTATGAGGATCAAAAAGTGATTCGAATTGAATTTTTTGGAGATTTTGTTGATAAAATTTCTTGGATTGATCCTTTAACAGGTGAAGTTTTTGGTGAAGTGGATCAGATTCCTATTTTTCCAGGAAGTCATTATGTGACTGGAGAGGAAAAGTTAAAGCTTGCGATTAAGAGTATTCAAGAGGAACTTCAAGATCGTTTAAGTCAATTTCAAAGAGAGCTTAAGTTTTTAGAGTCTCAACGATTAGAACAAAGAACTTATTATGATATTGAAATGATGGAAGAGATGGGTTTTTGTTCGGGAATTGAAAATTATTCTCGTCATCTGACCGGACGATCTACTGGGGAACCTCCACCGACTCTTTTGGAATATTTTTCATCTCAGTTTTTGACGTTGATTGATGAGTCTCATGTGACTGTTCCACAGATTGGAGGAATGTATCGAGGGGATCGTTCAAGAAAAATGACTTTAGTTGATCATGGGTTTCGGTTGCCTTCTGCCTTGGATAATCGACCGCTTAATTTTTCTGAGTTTGAAAAAATAATTGATAAAGTTATTTATGTTTCTGCCACTCCAGGTGAGTATGAAATGAATCGTTGTCGAGAGGATTCTGTAGTTGAACAAATTATTAGACCAACGGGCTTAATTGATCCTGTTATTCGTGTTCATCCAGCTCGTCATCAAGTGGATCATCTTTTGTCAGAAATTAGAAATCGCCTAGAAAAAAGTGAAAGAGTTTTGGTAACGACTTTAACAAAACGCAGCGCTGAAGATTTAACGGATTATTATCAATCCCTCGGAGTTCCAGTGAAGTATCTTCATAGTGATATTAAAACGGTGGAGCGAACAGAAATTGTAAGGGATTTAAGATTGGGGGTTTTTCAAGTTTTAGTTGGTATAAATTTGCTACGTGAAGGTTTGGATATTCCAGAGGTGAGTTTAGTGGCCATTTTGGATGCTGATAAAGAAGGGTTTTTAAGATCCGAACGTTCTTTGATTCAGACCATTGGAAGGGCTGCAAGAAACATCAATGGAACTGTTTTCCTTTATGCAGATCAAATGACTCAATCCATGCAGAAAGCCATATCAGAAACTGAACGTCGAAGAACAATTCAAATGGCTTATAATAAAGAAAATTCAATCACTCCACAAAGCATCACTAAAGCCGTTAGTAAGGGGCTTATGGATCTTTATAGTTCCGGCACATCTTACAGTGCAGGACAAAATACTCTTACAGAGGTGTCTACTCCTTATGATGAATACATCGCTCATCCCAACAAAATTCCTCTTAAAATTAAAAAACTAAAGAAAAAAATGCGTCAACTTGCTGATCAATTAGAGTTTGAACAAGCGGCCTCCCTGAGAGACGAAATTAGGCGACTTGAGTTGATTGATTTGTCAATTCGTTCAGGTGAAGTTGGTGAGTCATGAGTGATTCGTTTCAAGTTCGTCTTTTATCTTTGAAGGACAAGATTAAGTCTTTTCCAAGTACTTCGGGTGTTTACTTGATGAAGAATCAAGTTGAAAAAATTATTTATGTTGGGAAGGCAAAAAATCTTCGAGTTCGTGTGAGAAGTTATTTTTCTAATCTCAGTGAATTAACCCCCAAAACACATTTTTTGGTTAAAAATATTTTTGGCATTGAATTTATTTCGACGGACACTGAAGTCGAAGCTTATTTGTTGGAAGCATCGTTGATTAAAAAACATCAGCCAAAGTATAATATTCGTCTTCGAGATGATAAGGCTTATCCTTACATACGAGTGAGTCTTTCTGATTCATTTCCCCGTCTGTATTTGTCTCGAAAGGTGGTCAAAGATGGTTCAATGTATTTTGGACCATATACCAGTGGGTTGATGGTTCGACAAACCATTCGTTTTATCAATCAGATATTTTTTATTCGAGACTGTAAAGACGGGTTTATGGCAATTCGAAAAAGGCCGTGCATGACTCATCAAATTGGGCGTTGTGGGGCACCCTGCGTTGGATTGGTTGGAAAACAAGAGTATCGTTTTTATGTCGATTCTGCAATTGAATTTTTAAGGGGTAAAGAAGAAAAAATAGCTGACGATTTAACAAAAAAAATGCATCAAGCAAGTCAAAATGAAGAATTCGAATTGGCTGCTCGATTGCGAGACAATATTAAATCAATTCAAGTTTTACGTGAACGACAATCCGTGATTGATAGTCAAATGCAGCATGATCGTGATGTCGTGGGCTATCATGGAGGAGAGCAAGGAACTCTTATTTATACGTTGCATATTCGATCAGGTCGAGTGATTGGACGCCGTTCTCACTTTATTCCTCTATTGAACTCTCAGTCTCAAGAGGAAGACCCAAGGGATTGGTTGGTTTCATTTCTTAATCAATACTACGCAGAAAATGTTGTTCCTGATGAAATTTTACTCCCTGTTGACATCGGAGGAGACTTAAAGAAGCTATTAGAAGCTGTTTTGTACCAGCGACGAGGTTCTAATACGGAGGTAAGACTTGCAACGGATGTTAAAGGTCAGGATTTAATTCAGCTTGGCAATGATAATGCTAAAGCAAATTTTGAAGAGCATGTTCAAAAATCAAAAGCAAAACAGAGGGGGTTAGAAATAATTCAAAAGAAGTTAAAATTAAATAAAAGACCTTCTCGAATTGAGTGTTATGATATATCGAATTTTCAAGGGCAAGAAACGGTCGCTAGTCAGGTTGTATTTGATGAGGGAGTCCCATCTAAAGAACATTATCGACGATACAAATTAAGAACCATTTCTGGAGCCAATGATTTTCAATCATTGGCTGAAGTTCTTTCAAGACGATTGGCTCATAAAGATGAAGAACTTCCTGATTTAATTGTTGTCGATGGTGGAAAAGGGCAACTCAATGCTGCGTTGAAAATTTTGTCTGATTTGGGATTTGAACACATTCCTCTTGTTGGGCTAGCAAAGTCTCGTGTTCAACGCGATTTTAAATCTTCAGAGGTGGACTCAACAGAAGAGCGCTTTTTTTTGCCAGGAAGACAAAATCCAGTTATTTTTTCAAAAAATTCGGATGCTTTTTATATTTTGACAGGCATTCGTGATGAAGCACATCGGTTTGCAATCAATTATCATCGTAAATTGAGAGAAGATTCAAGTTTATCCAGTGAGCTTGATTATGTGGTTGGGTTGGGGGAAAAACGAAAAAAAATCTTGCTCAAGGCTTTTCGTTCAATGGATGATATTCGTTCCTCCAACGTTGAGGAACTCACTCAATTAACTGGCTTTAACCGAGTCTTAGCCGAACGAATTCTTTTGCAATTACAGCAATCCAATGAGACTTAAGAGGTCGCTGCTGTAAAATAAGAATAGTGTGATTGGGCATTTTATTCGAGTTCACTTCAGTTTAAGTTCTGCGACATTTTTACACGGAGAGTCTGTTATTAAATTCTTCCGCGCTTAATCTTTCCCTGTACTAGATTTTAATCTTCAGTGTAGGTCGGAATTTTATTTTCTGGGTAAACTTTAAGATTTAATTGTTTATTATCTATTATGTCCAAAAGAAAAATTTGGAAGGCTTTTTTCAAATTTACTACACGGAAAAACAATCTATAGTGGCCATTTCCGAATGGCCACGACTGATCTCCCGTAACTGGATGAATTGCTGGAGTTTCAGGATTGTTTTCAATAAATTTTAAAACGCGATCATGTTCGTCTAAAAATTGATGAACATCAGATATTTTTTGATTTATAGAAAAAATATAATCTTCAATTTCTATGCGTTTTTTTTCATATTGCCTGGTGACGATAAATTTAGTCAAAACTTATCCCTTGTTTTCAAATCGATTTAAATGGGATTTGTCTCCAGGAACATACTCATTGCTGTTTCCCGCTAAAGCATCGGTGGCCCCAAGTAGACGACGTTGTAATGAAATGATTTCGTTTTTCATTTCATCAAAGGTTTTCTCATTTATTAATATGAAAGTTTCGCCCGATCTACGTTGAATTCGGATTGGTTCCTTGGCGGCGAGTTCAAGATAATCTTTTAGCTCAGCTCTGAACGTTTTGGCGGTCGTGTTTTTCATAAGTACCTCTTTTTTCTAAAAGTACCATTAGGCGTACTCCTATTCAAGCGAAATACTTTTAAAAACGTAAAAGTAAGTCTGTACTATAGCTATAATCCTAAGGAGTATAGCTATGTGTATAAAAATACATGTTATATTAATTTGAAGCCAGCAATTCTCGAGGAAATAGATTTTAATCTAGTACAGTCCGCATAATTAGCTTTTTCGGCCACAGTTAGACCAAATTTTGAATCCAGCAAATTTGTGATCTAACCAGCCCTACAATATTTTTAATAGAGCTAATTTTTTTATTCACTTTATTATTATTGAAAATTGATAGCATAAGTTTTTAAAAAATGTAAAAAATTCATGTGGCCAATTGAATGCCACACAATTTGGCAAATTTTATTGTGATTTCAATTTTTTTCTCTTATAGTTCATTCAAGTTTAAATTTGTTAAAAAAAAGGAATGGAATATTTATACTATAAGACTCTCAGATCTTGTTTTTTTAAGCAAATTTATCATTACGCA